>JAEYVN010000427.1 GCA_023431725.1 Pseudomonadota bacterium | reverse complement strand
TCGGTGCCGGCCAGAACAGCGGTGAAGATATGCGGGCGCTGGCCTCGTCCAGCTTGTAATCGGCATTCATGTCGGTGTGGACCAGCGGCGTCAGATCGAACACGCCGGAGATCGCGTAGCCGACCGGCACCAGATCGGCGGGTGCGCTGGCATCCAGCTTGGTCCAGTTGGTCGCCATCATGCAGGCCGTCAGATGTCCGCCGGCCGAATGGCCATAGACCATCAGTCGCTGGCCAAAGCGCTTCCACAGGAACAGCGCTGCCGCTCGCATCTGGTCGATGATCTCGGCCAGCGTTGCCTGCGGGCTGAGGTCGTAGCCGGCCATCGCGACATTGATGCCGCGCTCGGTCAGGCCGCGCGCCAGATGGCTGTGCTCCTTGGGGCTCAGCGCGCGCCAATAGCCGCCATGAATGAACACGGCCCAGGGGGCGTCTTTAGCTGCGTCCTTGTCCGCATAATAGAGATCAACGATCTGCCGGTTGGTCTCTCCGTAGCGCACGTCGAGTTCGGCGCGGCCCTGCTTGGTCATGGCGTCGCGATAAGCCGCGCCGTCCTTTTCCCACTGCGCCATGAATTGCGGGAATTCCGAGACATGCGCGCGGTTGTTGTAGGCGGCGTTGTAGTCAATCGTCATTTCAATCTCCAGCGCCCGACGCGCAACATGACAAGGCGCGGGAGATTGCTTCAATGACCCTTGCCGATCAAGTGATCATCGTTTGACCTGCACCTTCAGCGTCGATTGCACGGCGCGATCGAAGGAATCCGCCGTCCGGACAGGCTGCTTTTTCTGCTGCTTAATGACGAAGGCGTCGCGTTTCTTCACCAGTTCGGTCATGCGGTCGTTCAGCGCCTTGCGCTCGCTCATCTGCTTTGTAATGGCGGCTTGCCGCTCCTCGAGTTTCATCGCCCGGATGGCGTCCGGAAGCTCGTCGTCCTTGACCGCGGACAACATCTGCCGTCCGGCGACGACGTCGGCAACCAGGTCGCCGCTGCCGGTGATCGCTTCCGCTGCGGTCGCCGTGCGGGCCCGCTTGTTCAGGTAGCCGGCCATATCAGCCGCAGCCGGTTTGGGTGCGTTTGCCGCCTGCCGTGTCTTCTGCTCGACGCTCGAGCGCTGGTGACGCGGGCCGTACGGGATCACCGTGCCGTTCAACTTTTCCTGCAGCTCGATGATCTCGAGATCGAACGGTGTTTCGATCACCACCAGCTTGCCGCCATCCTGCGGGATCGGAATGTAATGGCCGTCACCCATCTGCGCGATCTCGCGCCACACACGCAGCGTATCGCGCGCTTCACCGGCCTGCACGGCATTGACGACGATGTCCTTCTGTTTTGCCAGCGCCAGCACCTGCGGATATTTCATGTCCTGCTGATAATCCATGTGCGGCGGCGCATCGCCGACGAGGAAGACGATGCGGCTCACCTCCGGCCCCGACGTCCAGGACAGTTTGGTAATGCCTTCATGCAAGGCTTCGTTGACGCTCTCTGGCCAGTCGCCGCCGCCACGGGCGCGCAGCTCCAGCAATTGGGCGTAGAGGTCCTGAATGTCGGTCGTCAGCTCGACCCGCTTGGTCACATACTCGTCGCCGACGTCGCGATAGGCGACAAGACCCATGCGGATGTCGGCGCCGGGATTGTCATCGATGATGGTCGTGGCAATCGACCAGATCTTCCGTTTGGCGCCTTCGATCAGCGATGCCATCGAGCCGGTGGTATCGAGGATGAACGCGACCTCGACAGTCGGCTTGGCATAAGCGGGAAGAGCGGACGCAACGCAGGACGCAGTCAGAAGCGCGAGCGCGCAGGCCCGCGACAGAAAGGCTGTCATGAATTTTACCCCTCAGAAGGAATCCTTCCACCGCGCGGAACTTTTATCGGCCATCGCGTCGGCATCGGGCCGCAATTGCGGCGGGGAACCGGCGGATTCCGGCCTCTTCTGCGAAATTCGCGCTGTCGAAAGCCTGATCGCCAAAACTCGGCTCTCAAGGACCTGGGCCCGAAAACTTGGACGCTCTGCGATTCCGGTTTAATGGTCGGCTATGAAGATCAACGGCAAGGCAACCCGCAGCATCTGGCTTGAAAACGATGGCTGGTCGGTCGGCATTCTCGACCAGACCCTGCTGCCGCATCGCGTCGGCGTTCTGCGCCTGACGAACGCGGCCGAGGCGGCGCACGCAATCTCCAGCATGCAGACGCGCGGCGCGCCGCTGATCGGCGCCGTTGCAGCCTATGGCCTTGCGCTCGCCCTGCGCGACGATGCGTCCGACGAAAATCTCGAGCGCACGTACGCCACGCTACTGGCGACGCGGCCGACGGCCATCAACCTGAAATGGGCGCTGGATGAGATGATGGCGGCCGTGCGCAATCAGCCGCGCGAGCAGCGCGTTGCGGCAGCTTATCAACGCGCCAGGGAAATTTGCGACGAGGATGTTGCGATCAATGAAGCGATCGGCCGTAACGGGCTGGCGATCATCGAGGAGATTGCCGCGCGCAAGAAGCCTGGCGAGCGAGTCAATGTGCTGA
>JAEYVN010000412.1 GCA_023431725.1 Pseudomonadota bacterium | reverse complement strand
TTGCCGAACAGGATATGGTTGAGATGCTGCTCGGTCTCGACCTTGGTGAAAATCACAAGGCCGAAGCCGAACATGCCGGAAAACACGATGCCCATCACCGTGTCTTCCTTCACGCGGCTGTTCTCCTTGAGATATCCGGTCAGCAAGGCGCAGGCGAGGCCGGCGACAAAGGCGCCGATCGCCAGCGGAATGGCCAGCACATAGGCAATGACGATGCCGGGCAGCACAGCGTGGGAAATGGCGTCGCCCATCAGCGACCAGCCCTTCAGCACGAGATAGCAGGACAGCACCGCGCAAACGGCAGCCACCAGCAGCGACACGATTAGCGCCCGTTGCATGAACGGATAGGCGAGGGGCGTCGCAAAGAAATCGATCAGCGTCGTCATGCGGCGCTCTCCACGGTCGCACCCTCGGTCACCGCCCGCCGGCGGCGCCGCGCGGCCAGGACGCCGTGTTTGGGAGCGAAGTAGAAGGCGGCGAGGAAGATCACCGTCTGCAGCGTGACGATGACGCCACCCGTTGCGCCATCGACGAAATAGCTGAGATAGGCGCCGACGAAACTCGTGACCACGCCCAGGGCCACGCTGATGATGATCAGCCATCCGAACCGGTCGGTCAGCAGATAGGCGGTGGCGCCCGGCGTCACCACCATCGCAATGACGAGGCATGCGCCGACAGTCTGCAAGGCAGCCACCGTACAGGCCGAGAGCAGCGTGAAGAACAGCACTTTCAGAAAGCCGGTCCGGATGCCGATCGAGCGCGCGTGGCTCTCGTCGAAGAAGGTCACCATCAGGTCCTTCCAGACCAGAAGCAGGATGGCGAGCGAGACCGCGGCGATGGTCGCGACCTGCACGACATCCTCATCGGAAATCGCAAGGATGTTGCCGAGTACAATCGTCTGAATGCTCACCGACGTCGGCCAGATCGACGCCATCAACAGCCCGAGCGCAAACAGCGATGTAAAGACGAGGCCGATGATCGCGTCTTCGCGCAGGCGCGACTTGTGCCTGAGGAATTGCATCGTCAGTGCCGCCAGAATGCCGGCAAAGAACGCGCCGACGGCAAACGGCGCACCGATGATATAGGCACCGGCGACTCCCGGCACGATCGAATGGCCGAGCGCGTCGCCCATCAGCGACCAGCCCTTCAGCATCAGATAGGCGGAGAGAAACGCGCAGACGCCGCCGACCAGCGCACTCACCCACATGGCCTTCAGCATGTAATTATAGCTGAAGGGAACCAGGAGTTCGGTGAGCCATTCGGTCATTTGCTGTCCGGCTCTTTCCGCTTCTCGGCGCGATCGCCGTAGAAGACCAGCGGTCGTTCGTCGTCGGTCAGCACCGTGACGCTGCGGGCATCATCGTCGTCATGCAGATCGCGGCCGCCGAGCTGGAAGTTGCGCAAGACGCCGCCGAAAGCCTTCTCGAGATTCTTTTGCGTGAACACCTCGGCGGTCGGGCCGGCCGCCAGCACGGTCTTGTTGAGCAGCACGACCTGATCGCAGAAATCCGGCACGCTGCCGAGATTGTGCGTCGAGACCAGCATCAGATGACCGGAGGCGCGCAGTTCGCGCAGCAGCCCGATGATCGCCGTCTCGGTCTTCACATCGACGCCGGTGAACGGCTCGTCGAGCAGGATGATCTTGCCTTCCTGCGCCAATGAACGCGCCAGGAAGACGCGCTTCTTCTGCCCGCCGGAGAGCTCGCCGATCTGGCGATGGCGATAGGCGCTCATGCCGACGCGTTCCAGCGCCTCATCCACCTTGTAGCGGTCGGCGCGTGACGGCATGCGCAGGAAATTCATGTGGCCGTAGCGGCCCATCATCACCACGGTTTCGACCAGCACCGGGAAGTTCCAGTCGACATCCTCGCTTTGCGGCACATAGGCGACGATGTTCTTCTTCAGCGCTTCGTCGACCGGCATGCCGCAAAGCCTGACCTGCCCGGCGGACGGACGCACGAAGCCCATGATCGCCTTGAAGATCGTCGACTTGCCGCTGCCGTTGATGCCGACCAATGCACAGATACTGCCGGGATCGAGCTGGAAGCTGGCATCGTTTACGGCGGTGAAGCCGTTTGGATAGGTCACGCTGAGATTGCGCACGGAAATGCTGGCGCCGAGATCGGTCGCTAGCCGCAAGCCGTGCGTGGGTGCATTCATCAATGGAGCCTCGTCATCTATCGCGACCGGTCACTTTCGAATTCCGTCACTTCTCGAATCCCTTGACGATGGTGTTGACCGTGACATTGAGGAGATCGAGAAAGGTCGGCACGGGACCATTGGCGGCGCTGAGCGAGTCGACATAGAGAACGCCACCGTAACGTGCGCCTGTTTCACGCGCCACCTGTTTCGCGGCGCGGTCGGAGATGGTGCTCTCGCTGAAGACCACCGGGATTTTGTTCTTGCGGACGAGATCGATCACCTTGCGCACCTGCTTGGGGGTGCCCTGTTCGTCCGCGTTGATCGGCCAGAGATAGGATTCGCGCATCTTGTAATCGCGCGTCAGATAGCTGAAGGCGCCTTCGCTGCTCACCAGCCAGCGCTGGTTGTCCGGGATCGCCGAGAGCTTCTTGCGCAACGGCTCGTCGAGCGCCTTGATCTTCGCCGAATAATCGGCCGCGTTCTTGTTGTAAGTGTCGGCATTCTTGGGGTCGAACTTCACCAGCGCCTTGCGGATATTCTCGACATAGGTGAGCGCGTTGGTGGGTGACATCCAGGCATGCGGATTGGGTTTGCCGGTGTAGGGACCTTCGGTGATCCCCACCGGCTCGATACCTTCGGTCACCACCACCAGCGGGACTTCCTTCACGTTATCGAAGAATTTCTCGAACCAGCGTTCGAGATTGAAGCCGTTCCACAGCACGAGGTCGGCCGACTGCGCACGTACGATGTCGAGCGGCGTCGGCTGGTAGTCATGGATCTCGGCGCCCGGCTTGGTGATCGATTCGACGATTGCTTTGTCGCCGGCGACATTCTGGGCGATGTCCTGAATCACGGTGAAGGTCGTCACCACGCGGAACGGCTTGTTGGCCGCCGGCTCAGCCTGCGCGGTGGCGAGAAAACTCACCATCACCATCCCGGTGATTGCTGCCACCAGGTGGCGGAAGGGCAGTCCTTTCATCTCAATTCATTCCCGATCGTGAATTTATCGCCGCTGGCATGCCCACCTCGGACACCGCGAAGATTATTGCAGTTGCGAATTAGTTGCAAATAACTTGCACCTGCGGCGCATCTGTGTCAACTCTAGTTGCGATTTACTTGCAACTGGAACTGCAGTTTGTGAAGAATCTCATAGTTTTCAATCCCTTAGGGGGATTCCGC
>JAEYVN010000396.1 GCA_023431725.1 Pseudomonadota bacterium | reverse complement strand
AATCGGTATCGCTTGGGGCGCAATCTGCGATGCGTGACCGATCCGACGTAGATTGCGGAAGCGAATGTCATGCCGCCCGTTCCCGGACTTTCCGCGCGGGATCGGTGATGAAGATCCGTCCGGACTCGTCTGCAACATTCCAGGGACGGCGCACGCCGCCCAATGCTTCGGCAACGGCGAGACCAGCCTGAAGGCCATCCTCGTGGAAGCCGGAACCAAAATAGGCGCCACAGAACCACGTGTTCCGTTCACCTTGCAGAGACCAGAGGCTTTGCTGTGCCTGCGCGGTCGTGCGATCGAAGATCGGATGCTCGTAGTGTTCTTCGCGAATGATCGTCCGCGGGTCGATGGCCTGCAGCGGATTCAGCGTAACGAAAAGCGATCGCTCTGTTTCAAGCTGCTGCAGGCGGTTCATCCAGTATGTCACGGCGCAGCGGTCCGCAGACGCCTGGCGGGCTCTGCCGTCCGGGCGCGGTCCGATGTAATTCCAGCTCGACCACGCGGCGCGTCGCTGCGGCATGAGCGACGGATCGCTGTGCAGGATCGCAATATTCTGACTGTATCGGAAGGCTGAAAGCAGCGCACGCTCCCTAGCGTCAGCGTCACCAAGGATATTCAACGCCTGGTCGGCATGGGTTGCAATCACCGCGTGGTCGAATTGCTCGCTCCGGCCGTCCGCGCGCCTGAGATGAACGCCATCGTCATCGCGAACGATATGGTGAATTTCCTCGCCCGTCCGGATACGGTCACTGAAAGATTGCGTCAGGCGCCGCACATACTCCCTGCTGCCTCCCTGTACACTGCGCCACTCAGGACGATCGGCAATCCGCAGCAAGCCATGATTTTCGTGGAAGCGGATGAAGGACGATGCGGGATAGTCAAGCATTGCACATGGCGCGGCTGACCAGATGGCCGCGGCCATCGGCAGAAGATGGTCATCGCAGAATGCGGGTCCGAAACCACGAGACTCGAGATAGCTGCCGAGGCTCATGTCGCGATACCGGTCCGACATCAAATCCCGAGGGGCGTCTCGATAGAAGCGCCGAATGTCGGCCAGCATCGACCAGAAGCGTGGCCGGACGATATTCCGCTTTTGCGCGAGAAGCCCGGCGAGGTTGGAGCCCGAGTATTCGAGTGCGCCGTTGTCCAACGACACGGCGAACGACATGTCGGACCGATGTGTCGGCACGCCGAGGTGGTGGAACAGCGCGGTCAGGTTGGGATAGGCACCCTCATTATAGACGATAAACCCGGTATCGACCGGGACGGGCACGCCATCGATCACTGCATCCACGGTGTTGGAATGGCCGCCCACCCGGCGTGCGCGCTCGAATACGGTAACATCGTGCCTCTGACTGAGCAGCCAGGCCGCGGAGAGACCGGAAATGCCCGTGCCGATCACGGCGATTTTCAAACGTCTGCCGACAGGGTCGCGCAAGCATGCCTCCAGGGCCACAGATCGGATATCCTGGAGAAGTACGAGGGAGACCTAGCTTTGGATCAATCGGCGATGATCCAAATTGCGGATCCGTTCGTATCTGGCTCATGTATGCATTGGCACCCGTTGAACCGCGGCTTTTTACACGGAGTTCTCCCGTGGGACACCGCGCGCGCGCCGGGGTTCGAGGATGTCCGGATGGTGCGATGCCAAGCAGCAGTGAGTTGAGAGAGCCTTCCGCGCTCGTGCGCGCGATCGCCGAGCGCGGCGACAAGGAGGCGTTTGCGACTCTTTTTCAGTATTACGCCCCCCGCGTGAAGGGGTTTCTCGTCAAATCCGGGTCGACACCGGAGATTGCCGATGAACTGGCTCAGGAAACAATGCTGACGGTCTGGCGGAAGGCCGCTCTTTTCGATGTCGGGCGTGCCGGAGTTTCGACCTGGATCTTCACCATCGCGCGAAATCTTCGGATCGATCACGCCCGGCGCGGTCAGAATGTCAGCGCCGAGACGATCTACGAGGTGTTGTCCGGGGATGATCCATTGCGCCCGGATGACACACTTGAAACCGCCGATCGCGAGGAACAGGTCCGTGGAGCATTGGCGACGCTGCCGAACGAACAACTTGCCGTAGTTCGTCTGTCTTTTTTCGAGGACAAGGCCCATGGCGAAATCGCAAATATCCTGCAACTGCCGCTGGGCACTGTGAAATCGCGCTTGCGCCTGGCGATGACCAAATTACGCGAACGGCTGGAGGGCACATCATGACGATCGTGCATCATCCGAGCGATGCAACGCTGGCTGCTTTTGCTGCCGGACAACTTGATGAGGGCCGGCGCCTTGTCGTTGCCATGCATATCGCGCGCTGTTCGGCCTGCCGGAAGGCCGTTGCGAAGTTCGAAGCTGTCGGCGGCGAAGCGATCGCAGAGAACCCGCCCATTCCGATCGCCCCGGATGCCCTGTCGCGCGCCCTGAATGCGTTGGACGCAGAGCCGCGCGAAGCTTCGTTGTCGCGCAAGCCGCTGCTGACTGAATCCGACATTCTTTCCGCATACGGTCTTGGGCCGTGGCGATGGGTCGGTCCGGGCGTTTATTTTCGAACGGTGGGAGTGCCGCGGGATCACGACAAACGGGTCTTCATGCTGAGAGCGGCGCCCGGGACTTCGCTTCCGCATCACGCGCACACGGGCTTCGAATGGACCTGCATTCTCAAAGGTGCCTTCAGGCATGAACTGGGCCGTTACGGGCCAGGTGATTTCGACGAGGCCGACGATTCGGTCGAACACGATCCGTTCGTTGAGCATGGTGACGAATGCATCTGCATCGTCGCGATGCAGGGGCATATCAAGTTCAAGAGCCTGATCGGCAGGCTGTTGCAGCCACTCGTGCGGATCTAGTTGTGACTCCGCGTTGAATGTTCAGACCGTGGTGACGCCATGACCTCTTACGCTTTCGTACTGGGCGTCATTGGACTGGCCATTGCATTGTCTGTGGTCATGACGCTCGCCTGGTGCGTCGAGCAGAGGACCAGGAATTCAGGCTGGATCGACACGATCTGGACCTTTGGCCTTGGCGTGATCGGTGCTGGATCTGCGCTCTTTGCCACTCCCGGCGGCGGATCATTGACGGCGCGCCAATGGCTTGTTGCCGCAGTCATCGCCATCTGGTCCGTGCGTCTCGGGACGCATATCGCCCTGAGGTCCGCCCGGCGTGCCGATGACCCACGCTATGCGGAATTGCGTGCCGGGTGGGGCGGCGATGCAAGGTGGCAGATGTGGCTTCTGCTTCAGAAGCAAGCCATTGTCACGATACCGATGAGCGTCTCGATCTGGCTGGCCGCCCACAATCCAGCGCCAGAATTGCGCCTGCAGGATTATATCGCGCTTATTGTCGTTCTTGTTGCGATTGCTGGCGAGGCGTTGGCGGATTGGCAATTGCAGAGCTTCGTCAGGAAGAACGGTAACCATTCCATCTGCGATATCGGGTTGTGGCGCCTGTCACGGCATCCCAACTACTTCTTCGAGTGGCTGGCCTGGCTGGCCTACCCCCTGATCGCGATCGATCTTTCCGGTGCATATCCGTTCGGCTGGTTGGCGTTGGCCGGTCCAGCCTGCATGTACTGGTTGCTGGTCTATGTCTCAGGAATTCCGCCTCTCGAGCAGCACATGCTGCGCACACGCGGCGATGCGTTTCGTCAGTATCAGTTGCGAACGAACGCTTTCTTCCCGTTGCCACCCTCCGTAGTGAAGGCATGATGCCATGAGTTTGATTGCATCGGCCATTCGCGCGGGCGAAGGTGTGGCGTGGCCCGATCCTCTGCTGCGGGCATCGGTGTCGTGGCTTGTCGGGCGCACGAAGAAGCGATTACATCGGATCGATTCGTCTTACGAACGGCAATTCTCAAACGAGATGGAGTATTGGCCGATCGCGATCAATACCGAAGACGCCAATGCGCAGCATTACGAGGTGCCGCCAGCATTGTTTTCGGTCATGCTCGGGCCGCAGCGGAAATATTCCTGCTGCTACTATCGCATGCCGAACGACAGTCTCGCACAGGCCGAGGAAGCGGCACTGTCTGAAACTGCGCTCCATGCGGATTTGTCCGATGGGCAGCATATTCTCGAGCTTGGCTGTGGTTGGGGCTCGCTGTCGCTCTGGATGGCCCGCCGCTACCCATCAGCAACCATCACGTCGGTATCGAATTCGTATTCGCAGCGGCTGTTCATCGAGACGATTGCGCGCGAAGAGGGGCTCAAAAACCTGTCGGTCGTGACCGCCGACATGAATACCTTCGAGACCCATCAACGCTATGATCGGGTGGTTTCGGTCGAGATGTTCGAACATATGTCGAACTGGAGTGCCCTGCTGAGCCGCATCGCGTCATGGCTTCATCGCGATGGCGCGCTTTTCATTCACGTATTCAGCCACCGCAACATACCCTATCGCTTCGATCCGTCTGACAAGTCGGACTGGATTGCGCAGCATTTTTTCACAGGCGGCATCATGCCCAGCCACGGGCTGATCCGCGCGTGCCAAAAAACCTTTGCGATCGAGCAGGACTGGCGCTGGTCGGGGAACCATTATCGCCGGACGGCGGATCACTGGCTTTCCAATTTTGACAACCAACCCGAGGTGATCGAGCGCGTGTTGCGGGCCACATATGGAGCGGACACAGCGCTATGGCGCCGACGCTGGCGGATTTTCCTGCTTGCGACAAGTGGGCTGTTCGGCCACGACAACGGCAATGAATGGGGCGTCAGCCATTATCGGCTGCGGCCAGTCGGGTGACGCTGCTCAACCCTGCAATCCGCCCAACGAGGCTGGGAGATGACGAATGATGACCGTCGCACATCCGGCAGCAATTGCGGCGACGAGCGCGCCGTAAACGATATCGATCACGGTGATCTGGAGTGACCAGTTCCGTAGCGTGGCGAAATTCGTCAGGTCATAGGTCGCGTAGGCAATCGCGCCGAACAATAGACCATGAGTCAGCGCCATTGTGACTGAGTTGCTTTCGAGCGCGGGACGCACCGCGAAGAAGACGATGCCGATCGGGAAAATTGCGTAGAACACGAGAGCAGGAGCCATCCGCACCCTCTCGAGCAGAATGTCACCGAGGACGGGACGATACAGGATGGGACCCATCAGGCTCAGCCAGATCAGGTCCAACACACCAAAGATCACAAATACGACGAGGTAGGCGCTGACTTGTTGCACGGTTCCTCCCAACAATCAGACGACGTATATACGGTCCGAAACTGTCTCTGGATTGGTATTGGAAGTATATTTTCGGCCTATAGTCGGCACGCTGGAAGAGCCCGCGGAATCTATCACCGCTGCCGCGATCATCCAGCATAGCTATTAAGCTACCGTCTTGCTGATGTCACCGAATTCACACTGCCCGCAGGCGGACTGACGATTTGGCTCCGTCTCCGTTCTGGATTGAGAGCCAGCGTGGGCGGGTAACGCACAGAGCCGCAGCCTCTCGTGCCTTTCCTGCACGAGCCGTAACGACATCACTAAGATGTATCGCCCTCGGTCCAATCGACCACACCGTCGAACGTTCTGAACTCATCCAGTGCGCGGGCAGCCATATTGGGATATGCGCCGGTGACCATTCGGCTCAGCGCTGATCTGACCCCAGTTCGAGGAAGGCTGTTGCTCCTGATTCGATACAGGCGTCGATACATGCACTCCACTGCACGGGATTCGATATCTGCGCGGCAAGCTTCTCGAGCCCTGCGTCGATGCTCAAGACCGGCGCGGCGTCGATTTCACTCAGGAGACGGACCCCAGGTTGAATGGTCACATGTGCTGCAGC
>JAEYVN010000354.1 GCA_023431725.1 Pseudomonadota bacterium | reverse complement strand
GCATGCCGTCTATATACCCCTACCGGGTATAGGTTTCAAGGAAAAGCCAATGACGCACGGCGCGCACAACCACTCGCACAATCACGCGGGATGCAGCCACGGTGCAGCTTCCGCCGCGCAAACTGTGATTGATCCCGTTTGCGGCATGAGTGTCGATCCGGCGACCGCGAAGCACCGCCACATCCATCAGGGGCACGAATATTTCTTCTGCTCGGCGGGCTGCCGCACGAAATTCATCGCCGATCCGCAAAAATATCTGTCACCGAAGCCGACCGCGGCTGACGATGTGCCCGAGGGCACGATCTACACCTGCCCGATGCATCCGGAGATCCGCCAGATCGGGCCCGGCTCCTGCCCGATCTGCGGCATGGCGCTCGAACCCGAACTGGTCTCGGCCGATAGCGGTCCCAATCCCGAACTCGCCGACATGACGCGGCGTTTCTGGATCGGCCTCGCGCTAACATTGCCGGTGTTCGTTCTGGAAATGGGGTCGCACCTGACGGGAGCGCACGGCCTTGTGCCACAGCCCTGGTCGAACCTGGTTCAGTTCGCGCTCGCCACACCCGTGGTCGCGTGGGCCGGCTGGCCGTTCTTCGTGCGGGGCTGGCAATCGCTGGTTACGCGCAATCTCAACATGTTCACGCTGATCGCGCTCGGCACCGGTGTCGCGTGGCTTTACAGCGTGGTCGCGACATTCGCGCCGGGCATTTTTCCGGCTGCCTTCCGGGGCCATGACGGCTCAGTTGCGGTCTACTTTGAATCTGCCGCCGTCATCACGGTGCTGGTGTTGCTCGGCCAGGTGCTGGAATTGCGCGCGCGTGAAGCGACGTCTGGCGCGATCAAGGCGTTGCTTGATCTCGCACCCAAGACAACGCGACGGATGCGCGACGACGGCAGCGACGAAGAGATTCCGCTGGATGATGTCATGGCCGGCGACCGTTTGCGCGTGCGCCCCGGCGACAAGGTGCCGGTCGATGGCGGGGTGGTCGAAGGTCGCTCTGCTGTCGATGAATCGCTCGTGACCGGCGAGTCCATGCCGGTGACCAAGGATATCGGCGCGAAAGTCATTGCCGGCACGATCAACCAGAGCGGTGCATTCGTCATGCGCGCCGAAAAGGTCGGGCGTGACACCCTGCTCTCGCAAATCGTGCAAATGGTCGCATCCGCGCAGCGTTCGCGCGCCCCGATCCAGCGGCTGGCCGACCAGGTGGCTGGCTGGTTCGTACCGGCCGTGATTGCCGTGGCGCTGATCGCCTTCGCCGTGTGGGCGCTGGTCGGGCCGGAACCACGCTTCGCATACGGGCTGCTCGCCGCCGTATCGGTGCTGATCATCGCCTGTCCCTGCGCGCTCGGCCTTGCAACACCGATGTCGATCATGGTTGGCGTTGGCCGCGGCGCGCAATCGGGCGTGCTCATCCGCAATGCCGAAGCATTGGAGCGCATGGAAAAGGTCGACACGCTGGTGGTCGACAAGACCGGCACGCTGACCGAAGGCAAGCCTGCCTTGACGAATATCGCGGTCACCAGCGGCTTTGCCGAGGATGACGTCTTGCGCCTTGCAGCCAGCGTCGAAGCAGCCAGCGAACATCCGCTGGCGCTCGCCATCGTGACCGCCGCCAAAAGCCGGAAACTCGATCTCGCTCCAGTGCAGGACTTCGATTCACCGACCGGCAAAGGTGCTCTCGGTGTGGCGGATGGCAAGCGGATCGCCATCGGCAACGCCAACTTCCTTGCTGAGCTGAGCATCGCGACTGACGCCTTGGCCGCTGAAGCAGACAGACTGCGCGAGGACGGCGCCACCGTCGTGTTCGTTTCCATTGACGACACACTGGCCGGTGCGCTCGCCATTGCCGATCCGGTCAAGGCGGAAACGCGTTCGGCCCTCGACACCTTGCGCGCCGACAATATCCGTATCGTCATGCTGACCGGCGACAATCGTACGACAGCATTGGCGGTCGCGCGCAGACTCGGTATCGATGATGTCGAAGCCGATGTCCTGCCGGACGGCAAGAGCGCCGTTGTCGAGAAGCTGCGTTCGCAGGGCCGCGTCGTCGCGATGGCTGGTGATGGCGTCAACGATGCGCCGGCGCTGGCAGCCGCCGACGTCGGCATTGCCATGGGCACCGGAACGGACGTTGCCATTGAAAGCGCCGGCATCACCTTGTTGAAGGGCGACCTGACAGGCATCGTGCGTGCCCGCCACCTGTCGGAAGCGGTCATGCGCAATATCCGACAGAATCTGTTCTTCGCCTTCATCTACAACGCGGCCGGCGTCCCCATCGCCGCCGGACTGCTTTATCCGGTGCTCGGCATCCTGTTGTCGCCGATCGTTGCAGCCGCGGCGATGGCCCTGTCTTCGGTGAGCGTTGTGGGAAATGCGCTGCGATTGCGGGGCGCCAGATTGTGACGCCCCGCTCTTACGATCAGAAAACCGCGAGATACTTCAAGAGCGACAGCACGCCGATGATAATGACGATGATACGGACGATCTGCTTGGCGCGACCATCGAGCGGCAGCATGTTGACGAGGTAAAGAACAAGAATAATGACCAGAAACGTAATCAGAATACCGATCAATGCCGACATGGGCCGCGTCCCTTTCTCAAATCCTCAAGCCCGAAACGACTTCAGGCCCCACCAGGGAACAATAATGGCATTCATGCGAAATAGTTCCAAGATCGGCCGAGGGGATCGCTTTGCAGCGAAACGTCAGCG
This sequence comes from Pseudomonadota bacterium, assembly GCA_023431725.1. GTDB lineage: Bacteria > Pseudomonadota > Alphaproteobacteria > Rhizobiales > Xanthobacteraceae > Pseudorhodoplanes. Next base: position 17,160 of record JAEYVN010000354.1, on the reverse strand, counting down.
GACCACCTGATCGCTGACTGAGCGGTGCTTGAACACGCATTTCTTTTCCGCACCGACGCGCTCGATTTCGCGCAGATCACCGCGTGTCAGGTTGTATTCGCTGCGATAGGCAATAGCGCTGGCGACTTCTCCGCCCGGCCCCTGCGCGGCCTTTTGCATCAACCGATCCAGCTCCTGCTCGCGCTTTACCAGCCTGTCGCCGGCGTCGTCGAGCAGAGCGCAATTGTACAGATTGAACTTCCCGGGCCTGCTGAGAGCTTCCGTGCCACTGCCAGCACAAGCCGCCAGGCCAGCGATTGCGGCAAAACCCAGGATCGGTGAAACAACGCGCGACGAGATCATGCCGCGTTGATAGTGCGCAATGGTGGCAAAAGCCAGCCCAAGTGATCGATGAGTCGCGGCAGATCTGGTGCTCCGTCGGCAGACCGCCTCAAGCACTGACGTTCAGTGCCTGCTCGATGGCGTGAATGACATCACCCGGCCGGAAGGGTTTGTACAGCGTCGACACCGCGCCGGCCTCCCTGGCCATCGCCTCAAAGCCCGGCATTTCCGGGCATTGCCCTCCGAACATGAATCCGGACGCGGCGATCATGATGATTTTTGGATCAAGATCGCGCAGTGCATTCATGACGATCATGCCATCCATGTCGGGCATGAAAAGATCGATGATCGCAAGGTCGAACGCTCCGGCGCGCGCCGCATCAATGCCGGCCTGACCATCATTGGCGGTCGTGACGTGATAACCCTTGCTGCGAAGCAAAATCGACGTCGCCGCGCAGACAAGCTTGTCATCATCGATGAGGAGAATGCTCGGCATGACGCGCTCCTTTGTCATGACGATGAAACCGATCGGCTGTTCATTGTCCCAAGCTGAAATGGCATGTTACTGACGCATGATCTCAGGCCGAACATAAGACAACGACGGAGACAAATGATGAGCTAAATCAAAAAAATTGAATGCTTCTTTAACACGACGGCGAGACGTAATTTCCGCCCGCGGGATCACACCGCAATCGCCTTGCGGATCATCATGGCCAGATCCGTCTTTCGATAGGGCTTTGCCAGCAGAAGCACATCGGGATCGAGCCGACCATGATGCACCATGGCGTCCTGCGTATAGCCCGAGGTGAACAGGACCTTAACCGAGGGACGTCTTTTCCGGACTTCATCGACCAATTTCCGGCCATCCATCGCACCCGGCATGATCACGTCCGTGAACAGAAGGTCAAAAGCCGTATCGGCATCGATCAGCGCCAGTGCGTCAAGCCCGCTCTCAGCGGTCACAACTTCATACCCCATGCTCTGGAGCAGCGTCGTGACAGAGGACCTCACGATGGGATCGTCTTCGACGACAAGGATTGTCTCATGGCCACCGGCCATCGGCACCAGGGGCACATCGGCAGCTTCGACGACCATATCGCCGGCGCACGGCAGATATATCTTGAAGGTCGTACCGATCCCCTCTTCGCTATAAAGCTTGATATGTCCGCCTGATTGTCTGACGAAGCCATAAACCATGCTGAGGCCAAGGCCCGTGCCTTTGCCGACGTCTTTTGTCGTAAAGAAAGGTTCGAACACTCTGTCCCGGATCGCCGCAGGAATGCCAGGTCCCGTATCGCTGACGGCAATCATGACGTATGCGCCGGACGCGACCTCGCTGTGCTCGTCCACGTAGCTCTCGTCGAGACGGACATTCATTGTCTCGATTGTAAGCTTGCCCCCATGGGCCATGGCATCACGGGCATTGACCGCCAGATTCATGATCGCAGTGATGAGTTGGCCGGGATCCACGATTGCAGGCCATGCATCGTCGGCGAGCTTCCACTCGAGTTCAACCTGTTCTCCGAGTGTCTGACGCAGCAGAATGCTCGCTTCATGCACGACGTCCGTTACATTCGTCTGCTTCGGCTGCAGAGGCTGCTTGCGCGCGAAGGCCAGCAGATGCGCCGTCAAGTCCGCGCCGCGATCCGCGGCGTCACTGATCAGCCTGGCAATTGCAGCCAACTCAGGCCTGTCCGCTACGCCTTCGGCCAGAATGTCAATCGTGCCGGTGATGACCGTGAGCATGTTGTTGAAGTCATGCGCCACACCACCGGTCAACTGACCGATGACTTCCATCTTTTCCGACTGCCGAACCCGCTGTTCCAGCTTGTTCCGTTCGGTGATGTCGGTCAGTGCAAAGGCGACAGATGTCACCTTGCCGGCGTCATCGTACATCGGCGCCGCCTCGAAGCTGATATCGACAAGGGCACCATTCTTATGCTGCCGCCGCACGCGCATGTCGCGCAGGGTTTCTCCACTCATCGACCGTTCGATCAACGCTTCGAACTCAGCCTCGTGTCCCTCCGGCACAAGCATGTAAGGTTTGCCCAGCACTTCCTCGGCCGTGTATCCGAATATCTGCTCAGCGGCCCGGCTCCACACCAACACGGTTTGGTCGGGCGCAAGACAGAGGACTCCTACGGGCGACGCATCGATGACAGCCGCAAGCGTGGTCTTGGTTTCACGCTCGCGACGCTCGAGTGCCTTGCGGGCCGTCAGGTCACGGCCGATCGCGAAATAATCGGCATCGGGATCGGACCAGACGCCGGTCCAATTCAGACTGACGAAATGACCATCCTTGTGCCTGAACCGCGCCTCGAAGTTACGCTGCTGACAGCCACGGCGCGCCTGCCTGATTTCGCTGCGGGTCCTTTCGACATCATCAGCGTGCAGAAAATTAATCGCATTGTGACCGACCATCTCTCCGGGTTGATAACCGAGGATCTGCAACGCACTCGGGCTGACCCGCGTGAATACGCCTTTACGGTCCGAAAGGAGAATGAGATCGAGGCAGGTATCGAAAATACGCCTGTTCTGACCAGCCTCGCGTTGCAACTCGGATTGACGCGAAAGGTGGTAGCGACGCTCGATCCAGACGCCGTAAGCCGCACATCCCAGAAGCGCAACAGCGACACCGGATGTCGCTTGCGTCAGCAGATGATGCTGCTGAAGCAACATATCGGCGACGCTGAGGGTCAGCAGAATTGCGAATATGGCCGCCAGCAAACCGTAACCACGCTTGCTGGACCAGAATGGCGCCTTCTCGCGCTGGCGCTGACGATCAGCCTGCCGATGCATTTCGCAAGCAATCCTGCACGTGTTGAAAACGACACGGTGGCAGGTGGCCGTTAAAATTAGGTGCCGGAATCTCGCGAAATTGAATGTGTCGGAGCAAGGGCTATGTATGCCGCTCCTGCATCAACACGATCAGGATTGGTGCGTTACGATGGGGCACCGCACCCGCTTTAAAAACAATGCAGAGGTCACAGTTGCAATTTAGCGTCGCCACAGACGTGCCAAACGCAAGCGTGTCAGCCATCGGCGATGCCATCGAGAAGAGCGTCCGCAATCGCCCCAGATCGGCTCCGCCGCTCGCATGTTGTTCGCTGAAGACCTGCCGAGACTTTTCGACGCGGCAATATGGTGCGGGCGGCCGGACTCGAACCGGCACGGGGAAACCCCCGAGGGATTTTCTTACCCGCTACGGCTTTCGCCGCCCGCGCCCTGCGTGATGCATCAAAGGCCCGGTTTGGGGTCTGGACTATACCTTCACCGTGACGACGCATGGACTGCGTACGCGTTAGGTGCTGCCCGTCTAGTCTCTACACCTTCGCAATCGGCCGGCTGGCCGGTGCGCTTGGCTCGGGATTGCCTGTGACCGGTTTCCCCGAGTTTGAGCAGTTCTGCACCGCGGGTTTCCCCGCGGGCACTCAAAGTTTCAAGTCCCTTGCGTCTACCATTTCGCCACGCCCGCGTGACGGTCCCTTATAACGGCGACCGCAGGGATCGCCAAGCAACGCAAATGCTTACGCACCGCCATGTATTGGCGGCACAAAGGCAAGGCCGGTATCCCAGGGAAAGAATATCCAGGTGTCCTGCGAAACCTCGGTAATGAAGCTGTCGACCAGCGGCCGCCCCATCGGCTTGGCGTAGACTGTCGCGAAATGAGCCTTCGGCAACAGGTCGCGCACGACCCGGGCGGTCTTTCCGGTATCGACCAGATCGTCGACGATCAACACGCCCTGCCCGCCGGCATTGCCATTGCTGGTGATGGCATCGGCGATGCCCTTCAGCACGCGCAACTCACCACGCTGACCGATGCCCGTATAGCTCTCGACGCAGACCGTCTCGATGACCCGGACGTTCAATTCGCGCGCGACGATCGCCGCCGGTACGAGACCGCCACGGGTGATGCAAACGATGGAGTCGAAAGGGCCCGCCGACGCAAGACGCCAGGCCAATGCCCGCGCATCGCGGTGGAATTGGTCCCAGGAGACCGGAAAGTGCTTCTGGGACGGGGCTTCAGCCATCATCATGCCTCCCTAGGCGAATTGCTTCTGTCGTGGCCCACCATTTCGGTCTGATTGACGCAGGCCAACAGGCAAGCGGCCACGATCCACAAAAAAAGCCGCGTGCGAGACGCCAAACCGTCCCTGGCCGCGGCGCATGGCCTATCCGCCCCTCAGGCGGGCCTTGACCTGAACCAGCATCGCCTCGACCGCGGCCTTGGCGAGCGCCAGCTTGTCGGCATCGCGCGAGCGGATGACGACACTGGTATTTGGGCCGGACTGATCATCGAAGAACGGATAGCTGCCGATCGAGACGTCGGGATGTGCCGCGGCGATTTCGCCAAGCTCGGTGCCGATGTCGCCTTCCTTGGCGTCGGCGCGCACGGCTTCCGACAGCATCTTCCTGCCGGTCTTCAACTTCGGACCGACCTCATCGAGCATGGCCTGCATGATGGTCGGGACGCCGGCCATGACGATCACATTGCCGATCCAGAAGCCTGGCGCGAGCGAGACCTTGTTGGTGACCAGATCGGCCCCGTTCGGAATACGGGTCATGCGCATGCGCGCTTCGTTCAGTTCGGGACCCTGGAACCGCTGCCGGAGCAGCGCGACCGCGCGCGGGTCATAATCGATCGGCACTCCGAAGGCCTTGGCCACGCAATCCGCGGTGATGTCGTCATGGGTCGGCCCGATGCCGCCGGTGGTGAAGACGTAGGTGTAACGATGTCGCAGCGCATTCAGCGCATCGACGATCTCCTCTTCCACATCCGGCACGACGCGGACCTCACGCGGATCGACGCCGATTGCGGTCAGGTACTCGGCGATATACCCGATATTCTTGTCCTTGGTCCGGCCGGACAGGATTTCATCGCCAATGACGAGGATCGCGGCTGTAACGGGCTGGTCGGTGCTCATGTCGGTCTAATGTCCATTCCGGACCGACTTGGTACCCTGCGATCACGCCGGGCTCAAGCGGATGACCGAAAACCAGCCAGCCATCCCCACCTCCGCACAATGGCTAGGCACGAAACCGGTGGGCAGCGCAGAAATCCGGGCTTCCCTCCGGACGGAACTGGCGCGAAGCTTGCACGTTAGATAGCGCTGCTGGGAAGGACGCTGGGGGGACATGCCGGTCGCGTTCGATGAGATGAATGGGTTGGATGGTCAGGTGCGACCGGCCTACCAACAATTGTCGGCTTGGCTCTCTGAAATCCGGCCGGACGTTCTGGATTACAGACGACGGGAAGCTGAATTCCTTTTCAGACGAATCGGAATCACGTTCGCGGTTTACGGCGAAGCGGACGCACAAGAGCGCCTGATTCCGTTCGATGTGATCCCGCGCATCCTGTCCGGACAGGAATGGCGCACGCTGCAACGCGGCCTCGAGCAACGCGTCAAAGCCATCAATGCCTACATCAAGGATGTCTACGGCAAGCGCGAATGCCTGCGCGCCGGCATCGTGCCTGAGGATCTGGTGTTCCAGAATCCGGTCTTCCGGCCCGAAATGAACGGGCAAAAAGTGCCGCATGACATTTATGTCCACATCGCCGGGATCGACGTCGTACGGGTCGATGCCGACACCTTCTACGTTCTGGAGGACAACGCACGCACGCCATCGGGCGTATCCTACATGCTCGAAAACCGGGAAATCATGCTGCGGTTGTTTCCCGAATTGTTTTCGCGCCATCGCGTCGCACCGGTCGACAATTATCCCGACGAATTGCTGGCGACGTTACAATCGGTGGCGCCGACGGGTGCGCCGGCCGAGCCCAATGTCGTTCTGCTCACACCTGGCGTCTACAACTCCGCCTATTACGAGCACTCGTTCCTTGCGGACAAGATCGGCATTGAGCTGGTCGAGGGCCGCGATCTCTTCGTCAAGGGCGAGACGGTCTATATGCGCACGACGCAAGGGCCCAAACGCGTTGACGTGATCTACCGTCGCATCGACGACGACTTCCTCGACCCCCTCGCCTTCCGCCCGGATTCCGCACTCGGCGTGCCTGGTCTGATGGCCGCCTATCAGGCCGGCAATGTCACGCTGGCGAATGCCGTCGGCACGGGCGTCGCCGACGACAAGGCGGTCTATAGCTACATGCCTGACATCGTGAAGTTCTTCCTCGGCGAAGAGCCGATCCTGAAAAATGTGCCGACATGGCGCTGTCGCGAGGAAGAGCATCTCTCCTATGTGCTCGATAACATCGAGCAGCTTGTGGTGAAGGAGGTGCACGGCTCCGGCGGCTACGGGATGCTGATTGGCCCGACTTCCGACAAGGCCACCATCAATGTCTTCCGCTCGAAGCTGAAATCGACGCCCAAGAACTTCATCGCTCAACCGACGCTCGCCCTGTCCACCTGCCCGACCCATGTCGATGCTGGTGTGGCGCCGCGCCACGTCGATCTGCGGCCGTTCGTGCTGACCGGCCGGGACAAGGTCCGTATCGTGCCGGGCGGGCTGACACGGGTGGCGATGAAGGCCGGATCTCTGGTCGTGAATTCCAGCCAGGGCGGCGGCACCAAAGACACCTGGGTATTGGACGGCTGATGCTCTCGCGCACCGCAGACAATCTTTACTGGCTCGCGCGCTACGTCGAACGCGCTGAATATCTGGCGCGCATCCTCGAAGCGACGCAGCGGCTGACGTCACTGCCGATCGCCTATATCCGCGAAAGCAACGAATGGGAGTCGGCCGTCGCGACCGCCGGCTGCGCACACGCCTTCTTTGAGATTTACGACGAGGCGAACGAGGAAAACGTCACCGATTTCTTGGCCTTCTCGTCCGCCAATCCCTCCTCCATCCGCTCCTGTTTCGAGGTGGCGCGCACCAATGCCCGCGCCGTCCGTACCGCCCTGACGGTCGAGATGTGGGATGCGATCAATGGCACATGGCTTGAACTGAAACGCTACGGCAACGGGCCGACATCGCGGGAAGAACTCTCACGCTTTCTGCGCTGGGTTCAGGAATCCTCGCTGCGGTTCGATGGCTCTGCCTACCGAACCATGCTGCGCAACGATGCCTATTGGTTCACGCGGCTTGGCGTCTATCTCGAACGCGCCGACAACACCGCGCGGATCCTCGATGTGAAGTACCATCTGCTGCTGCCCGACCAGGAGAAGATCGGCGGCGCGCTCGATTATTTCCAATGGGCCGCAATCCTGCGGTCGGTATCGGCTCTGACGTCCTATCACTGGGTCTATCGTGAAAGCCTGAAGCCCTGGCATGTGGCCGACCTTCTGATCCTGAAGGAGGAAATGCCCCGTTCGCTCGCGAGCTGTTACGAAAACGTCGTCCGCTATCTCGATGACATCGCCGTCGCCTACGGACGACAGGGCCCGTCACAGCGCCTCGCCCGCGGCGTCCGCACACGGCTGCAGAATGCGAAAATGGAGGATATTTTCCAGAACGGCCTGCATGAATTCATCCAGGAATTCATCGCCGACAACAATCGGATCGGCGGCACGATCACCCAGCAATATCTGGCGTGACGGGTCTTGAAGCACCTGTGGAAGACTCGGCTGCTCCGGGCCTTGCCTTTACTTCGCGATAACGCCAGCATCACCCGGATATGCGTATCCACATTCGTCACGACACCATTTACCGCTATGCTCAGCCGGTCTCGGGCGTCATTCAGACGCTGCGGCTGACGCCGCGCAATCATGATGGCCAGTACATCACCCATTGGCGGGTGGATGTCTCCGCCGATTGCCCGCTGACCAGCCACGTCGATGCCTTCGGCAACATGACCCACACCTTCACCGCCGAAGGACCGCTGGATCAGCTCGTCGTCCATGTCGAAGGTGTCGCGGAAGTCGAGGATACGCACGGTATCGTGCGTGGGACGGTCGAGCGGTTTCCGCCCTCGCTGTTTCTGCGAGAAACAAACCTGACGCAGGCGGACGACGCCATCCGCAGCTTCGCCTTCGGATTTTCCGAGAGCGATGGCCGCCTGGCGCTGCTCCACGCCATGCTGGCCAGGCTGCATCGCGAGATCACATTCGATGCCGATCCGACCCACGCGGCCACCACCGCCACGGAAGCCTTCGCCCTCAAGCGCGGCGTGTGTCAGGATATCAGCCACATCTTTATCGCCGCAGCCCGCACGCTCGGCATTCCGGCGCGCTATGTGTCCGGTTATTTTCGCCGTAATGACGGCGTGGTCGACCAGGAAGCCGGACATGCCTGGACCGAAGCCTTCATTCCAGACCTCGGCTGGGTTGCCTTCGATCCCACCAACGGCATCAGCACCACCGACGCTCACCTGCGGGTCGCCGTCGGACTTGATTATCTGAGCGCGGCCCCTGTCCGCGGCACACGTTATGGGGGTAGCGGCGAAGACCTCAAGGTGCAGATCCGGGTCGATCAAACGATGCGTCAGTCACAGAGCTAGGCCATTGGCCGAGCCATTCTGGCGCAATCCCCTTTTTTCAATCCAACGGAATGAGGATAATGCCGCTGCGGCGGGGCTGTCCCGTCCACCAGCCGGGTGCCTGACGCGATGACGTACTGCTGTGGAATTCTGGTCCGCGAGGGCCTCGTGATGATCGCCGACACCCGGACCAATGCCGGGCTCGACAACGTGTCGACCTTTCGCAAGCTGCATGTGTTCAAGCAGCCGGGCGAGCGGATCATGGCCATTGCGTCTTCGGGCAACCTGTCGCTCAGCCAGTCGGTCGTTTCCACCATGATCGAGGGGATCGAGAACAAGGAGACCGGCGAGCGCGAGACCCTGATGAACGCCCCGACGATGTTTCAGGCGGCGCAACGCATCGGCCGGGCCGTGCGCATGATCCACACCAACGAAGGCAGCGCGCTGGAAGCATCGGACGTCAAATTCGACGTCTCGTTCCTGTTCGGCGGCCAGATCAAGGGTGAGCGGATGCGCCTGTTCATGATCTATTCGGCCGGCAATTTCATCGAATGCACCACCGACACGCCCTATCTGCAGATCGGCGAGCACAAATATGGCAAGCCGGTGCTGGATCGCGCCGTAACCTACGGCGTCGACCTCTATGACGCGCTGAAGATCGGTCTCATCTCGATGGACTCGACCATGCGCTCCAATCTCGGGGTCGGCATGCCGATCGACATCCTGGTGGCGCGCCGCGATGTGTGTGACGCCGAATTGTCATACAGGATCGAACCGGGCGAACCTTACTTTCACGATTTGCGCGAACGATGGTCGGCGGCGCTCCGTGCCGCCCATAATGCAATCCCGCGGCCGCCCTATGCCGGCGCAGGCTAGGATTTTTACAGTCTGTTAAGCATAAGCGTCGAAACTGCAGCCGCGGTCGCTTAACAGCGCACCTACGCATCGCTGGCAAGTGAATGGCAAGTTTTGTACCATAAATTTTGCCTCCAAATCCGGCACTTAGGGGCAAATTGTGGTGGCCGAAACGAATGTACGTTTGGCCGAGAAAGGCGCGCCGATAGGCTGGGATCGCGCTCGGCTCAGCGTTGTCATTCCGATCAGCATCATCGTTGCCGTTGCGATCATCTGCATCGTTTTCGCCGTGATGACATCGGCCAAGCGCGCCGACGAAGTTGCCATCGAGCACGAGAAACGACTCGTCTCGCGAGCTATGGTCAATTTCGGCAACCGGATCCTGCGCGAATTGGAGAGCGCGGCATCGAACGAAGAGGCCGTGCGGCGCATTCGCGAGAAGTTCGACCACGACTGGCTACACAACCGCGTCGGTCTGTGGCTGCGCAACTCATTCGACCACGATTTCGTCTTCGTCACCGACTCCAGCAACAAGCTGGTCTACGCCCTGCTCGGCCGCAACAGCGTCGAACCAAAATGGTTCAACTCGATCCTGCCGGAATTGACGCCGACGCTCGATTACATTCGCGGAACGCGCGCCGACGGCAATCTCGACGGCGCTGTCCGGATCTCGGATGCCCGCCGGCCTGAAGGCCAGCCCAACCGGGCGACACTGGTCCAACGATTCCTCGGCCGTCCCGCCGCCGTCGCGGCCGTGCTCGTTGCGCCGACGGAACATGTTGCCGGAGCCGAGCGCAGCAGCTCCCCCGTCGTGCTGTCGGTCAAATTCATCGATGATGACGTTCTGTCCGACATCGCCGGACGACTGCAACTGGAGAGCCTCCATCTGCAGGACAGGGACAATGTCGCAGATGGCAAATACCTCTACGAGTTGAAGGATGACGCCGGCACGCCGGTCATGCGTCTTGCCTGGACGCCGAAGAAGCCCGGTGCCGAGATCGTCACCAGCGTCATCCCGTTTATCGCCATTGCCTTCGCCGGCTTCGGCTTACTGGCCGCGCTGATCCACGGCTACATGAGACGCACCGCGGCCACGATTGCCCAGGGCGAACAGAGGTTGCGCTATCTAGCCCTGCATGACCCGCTCTGCGGGCTGCCAAATCGCAACTATTTCGGTGAGCGCCTCGAGGAAGTGATCACTGCTGTTCACCTTGGTGGACCAACGGCCGCTGTCCTCTATATCGATCTCGATCACTTCAAGGACGTCAACGATACGCTCGGCCACCCGGTCGGCGATGAACTGATCCGCGGTGTGACGTCCCGTCTGTCTGATCTGCTGCGTCCCGAAGATCTCGTCAGCCGGCTCGGCGGTGACGAATTCGCGGTGATCGTCATCGGAAGCGTCGATACCACAAGTCTGCAGCGGGTCGCTGACCGCATCATTACCTCCATCTGCACACCCTATTCGGTCAACGGCCACAACATTCTGATCGGCGCCAGCATCGGCATTGCAATCATCGACCACCGGTTCAGCGGCGGCACCGCCGACGTGATGCGTTATGCCGATATGGCGCTGTATCGTGCCAAGAATGAAGGCCGCAATCGCGCTTGCATCTACGACGCTGCGATGGATGCGGACCTGACCGAACGAAAGCAACTCGAGCACGATCTGCGCGAAGCGATCAATAACGATCAACTGCGTCTCGTTTACCAGCCGATCGTCAATGGCAGCGGCGATACCATCCTTGGTGTCGAGGCGCTGAGCCGCTGGACGCACCCCACTCGTGGCGACATCGAGCCATCGCAATTCATCCCGATCGCCGAACATTCCGGTCTCATCGTCAAGCTCGGCGAATGGGTCCTGCGACGCGCCTGTACCGAAGGCCGGGAATGGCCCGGCCTTTCCCTGTCGGTCAACGTGTCGGCGTTGCAATTCCGGCGCCCCGACTTCGTCGATACGGTCGAGCGCATCCTTCGTGAAACGGGTTTCGATGCGTCCTGCCTCGAACTGGAAATCACCGAAAGCACGCTGATCGGCAACGTCGATAGTGCCGAAAATGCCATGCACCGGTTGAAAAGCATCGGCCTTCGCCTGGCCCTTGATGATTTCGGAACCGGTTATTCGTCTCTGGCCTATCTGCGGCGCTTTCCATTCGACAAGCTGAAAATCGACAAGAGCTTCGTCCGCTCGATCGAGCGTTCGGCCGACGCCGCCGCCATCGTGCATGCCATCGTCGGACTCGGCCGCGGCCTCGGCATGAAAGTGACGGCGGAAGGCGTGGAGACAGCGGAGCAGCAGCTTTTTCTGCGCGCGGCCGGTGTCCACTCCATGCAGGGCTATCGCTTCGGTCGTCCTGGTTCACCCAATCTGATCTCGACGCGCCTCGCCATACCCGGCGCCCACCGCAGCATCGCCAAGGACGCGGCGGCCTTGGCGGGCTGAGCCTCGGCCGCACCTGGCCGCTCAGAGGCATTGCGGACGCCCTGCCAATCCTTAGGATGGCGCGCCCAACGAAGGGCGACGATCTGGACTCAAGGGAGACGTGACAGATGGCGGCGAAGGTTGCGCTGGTGACAGGTGCTGGTTCGGGTATCGGACGTGCGTCCGCCCTGGCGCTGATGAAAGACGGCTTCGACATGGTGCTGGCCGGCCGGCGCAAGGAACCCCTCGATGAGGTCGCCAAGGAAGGCGCGGCCTTGGGACGCAAGACACTCGTGGTTCCAACCGATCTGTCTGACCCTGCCCAGATCAAGGCGCTGTTTGCGAAAACCGTGGAGGTCTTCGGCCGGCTCGACCTGCTTTTCAACAATGCCGGCATCGGCGCGCCCCAGATGCCGCTGGAGGATCTGCCATTCGATAAGTGGCAGGCTGTCGTGGCGACTAATCTGACCGGTCCCTTCCTGTGCACGCAGGAGGCTTTCAAGATCATGAAATCGCAGACCCCGCGGGGCGGCCGTATCATCAATAACGGTTCGATTTCGGCGCACACACCGCGTCCGCAGACCGTGGCCTATACCGCCACCAAACATGCCATTACCGGTCTGACCAAATCGAGTGCGCTTGACGGTCGCGCCTATGACATCGCCTGTGGCCAGATCGATATCGGCAACGCCGTCTCGGCGCTGACCGAGCGCATGACCCAGGGCATGCTGCAGCCGGACGGTTCAACCCGCGCAGAAGACCGCATGGCGGTAGAGGACGTGGGTCGCGCTGTCAGCTACATGGCCAGCCTGTCGCTCGCATCGAATGTCCTGTTCATGACGGTGAAGGCGACCAAGATGCCGTTTGAAGGCCGCGGCTGAGGAACATCTCGTGACAGGACGGTTTAAAGCCGTCCTGTCTCCCAATGGCAGGCGAATATCGCCTTCTCAACGGCGACATCATCGAATTTGCGTCCCGCTTGCGGCGTGATTACCGATCAAGCTATGCAGGCATCAAATTGGATCGCATCGGGATATGGCGTGACGCTGGACGTCGCCACTCTGTTTTTTGTGACCGTCTTCATGCTGGGGCTGGGCGGTCTGCTGCTGCTTTTTGCGTGGCTGCAAAACCGAAGCATCACCGCTTTGGGTTGGTGGGGCGCGGCCTTTCTGCTGTTTGCACCTGGAACGGCCCTCTTCGCGCTGCGTGGTAATCTCCCGGAAATCTGGACCATTGTCGTCTGCAACGCCGTCTATTTTCTCGGGTACGGGCTGCTGTGGACCGGAGCGCGCGTTTTTGAAGGGCGCAAGCCCGCCTATCTATGGTTGTCTGGCGGCGCCGTTTCGTGGCTGGTGCTCTGTCAGTTCGACTTCTTCATGCAGTCGCTGGCACTGCGCATCGTCGTCGCCTCGACGCTGGTGGTGTCCTATTGCGAGCTGTTCATCTGGGAACTCTGGCGCGGCCGCCGGGAAGGTCTGATCTCGCGCTGGCCGATCATGGCGATGATCGGTCTTCACGGGCTTTTCTTTCTGGCCCGCATTCCCGCCGTGTCGTCACTGCCGTTTCCGCTCGGCTCGCAAAACCCGGAACCTCTCGCTTCATTGGCGATGCTGTTCGGGCCGCTGTTCTACGCCTTCGCGCTGGTCTTTCTTCTCATGACGCTGACGAAGGAGCGCGCCGAACTGCTCCAGCGCCGCGCCGCCAATATCGACGCTTTGACCGGAATTGCCAATCGTCGTGGCTTTACCGAAACCGCCAATCGCGTGATCGCTCGTTCGAACAACGACAACGCCGCGCTTTCGCTGCTTTTGTTCGACCTCGACAATTTCAAGAGCATCAACGACCGTTTTGGACATCGCGTCGGCGATCGTGTGCTGGTGATCTTTGCCGATGCGCTGGAACAGGCGTTGCGCCCACTCGATCTGATCGGACGCATTGGTGGAGAGGAATTCGTCGCCCTGTTGCCTGGCGTAACCCAGAACACGGTGATGGATATTGCAGAACGCGTTCGCAACTCGTTCGCAAAAGCTGCATCCGTTATCGATGGTCAGCAGATCGTCGCGACGGTGAGTATTGGCACAGCCACAGCGAGGCAGGCAGGCTATGACTTCGACGCGCTCTATGCCGTTGCCGACGCCGCCCTCTATCGCGCCAAGCAACAGGGCCGCAACCGCATCGAAGCCGGGACGGACAGCGTGTCCATGCCCGCAAGCGTTAGAACCGTGACGAAGGATGCGGTAACGGACTAGACTGCATTCGCCGGTTCGGGGGAATTCGCAACAATCATGCTGGCTTTACAATCTGCGCTGGGCGCCGCGGTGCTCCTCGCCCTCGCCTGGCTTTTGAGTGAGAACCGGTTCGCGGTGTCGTGGCGGCGCGTCGCCATAAGCCTTTTTCTGACGGTGCTGCTGGCCATCCTTCTTCTGAAGATTCCCGCCCTGCGGACCGTGTTCAACGTCGCCAATCATGCGGTCGATACGATTGCTGCGGCGACACGGGCCGGCACGTCTTTCGCCTTTGGCTACGTCGGCGGCGGTCCCCTTCCCTTCGATCCGAAAACACCGGGCTCCGACTTCGTACTGGCCTTTCAGGCCTTGCCGCTGGTGCTCATCATGAGCGTACTGACCACCCTGTTGTTCTATTGGCGCATCCTGCCGCCGATCGTGCGCGGCTTCTCCTGGGCATTCGAGCGATTGCTCGGAATTGGCGGCGCGGTCGGTCTGTCGACAGCCGCAAATATCTTCGTCGGCATGGTCGAAGCGCCGCTCTTCATCCGGCCCTATCTTGCGAGGCTCACACGCGCCGAATTGTTTATCGTCATGACCGGCGGCATGGCCGGCATTGCCGGTACCGTCCTCGTGCTTTACGCGACCATCCTGCGTCCGGTCATTCCGGACGTAGCCGGACATCTGCTGATCGCCTCGATCCTCGGCGCTCCGGCCGCGATCCTCATCAGCGAATTGATGGTGCCGGAGACGAGTGCCGTCGCGACCGCGGGCGAATATGCCGATCCACCGCCCATCGCGAGTTCGACAATGGACGCGATCGTCAAGGGAACCAGCGAGGGACTATCGCTGCTGCTCAACATCGTTGCCATGCTGATCGTCCTAGTGGCGCTGGTCTATCTCGCCAACGCCATTCTAAGCGTCATTCCCGACGTTGGCGGCGCCAAGGTGACCTTGCAGCGAGCGCTCGGCTACGCCATGGCGCCAATCTGCTGGCTGATGGGCCTGCCCTGGAACGAAGCCGTGCGCGGCGGTGAACTGATGGGGATCAAAACCATCCTGAACGAACTGATCGCTTATGTCGAGTTGTCGAAGCTTGGCCCGGAAGCCTTGAGCGAGCGGTCGCGCATTATCATGCTGTATGCGTTGTGCGGCTTCGCCAATTTTGGCTCGCTCGGCATCATGATTGCCGGCCTGACAACCATGGCGCCGGAACGCCGCGACGAGATCATCGCCCTCGGCCCGAGAACCATCGTCTCGGGCACGCTGGCAACCTGCACCATCGGCGCGATCGTCGGGACGCTGACTTAGGCGTTCTGCTTTCGCCGGAATTCCGTGAATTGGAACGTCACGAACGCCAGCACGAAGAAGCCGACGGCGACGAACCCGGTGGCACGATAGAAGCCATGATCGAACAGCAAGCCGGCGCTGGCCGAGCCCAGCGCCTGACCGAAATAGAGAAACGAGGTATTGAGCGCAACCGTTGCGCTGGCGAGGGTTGGCGCGGCTTCGATCAACCGCGCCTGCTGCATCGAATTGGCCGACGTCACACCGAGACCAAGCAAGAGCACGCCGACGGCCATGATCGGCAGAACGCCTCCACCAACCGCCCAAACCAGTGACCCGCACATCATCGACAGCATGAAGATGGTCAATGTCCACGCCACCCCAATACGACCGACGATGCTGGTCGCAATGACATTGCCGACAATCCCGGCGACGCCCAGAATTGAAAAGAATATTCCGGCGACGGCCGGCCCCGCCTCCGCCACCCGCGACAGGACTGGCGCCAAATAGATCGTGATGGAGAATTGCCCCGACATCTGAAAAAGCGTGATCAGCAAAATGAGCAACAGCGTCTTGCTGCGCGCAATCTCGGCAAAGCTTTGCAGCGACAACGGATAGCCCTGCAGGTTGCGAGGAAGTGCGGCCACATTCAGCACGGCGGCGATGGCTGCGACGATGCCGATGATGAGATAGGTCTCGCGCCACCCGAAATGCGTCGCCGCCAACGTCACCAGTGGCAGCCCTACGGCAATAGCAATCGACCAGCCAAGGAACACGAAAGCCAGCGCACTTGGCCGGCTCTTTTCCGGAACCAGCAAGGCGATCGTGCTCGCCGCCTGCGGCGTATAGATCGCAGCCACCACCAGCATGGCAATCCGCAAGAGCAGGATCGTGAGATAATTGTCGGCGAAAGCGGAGAGCAGGTGTCCGACGGCAATCACGACCAGCGTGCCGGTCAGTAACAGGCGTCTTCCCATGCGGGTGGTCAGCCATGACAGGATCGGCGACGCAAAACACAGGATCACCGCGCCATAGGTCACAAGCAGACCCGCGTCACGAATGGTGACGCCGAGACCATTGGACAACTCATGCAGCATGCCGGCGGGTGCCAGCACGGCGAGCCCCGTGATGAAATTCCCGCTCGCCAACGCGAGCCGGGGCAGCAGGCTTTTCATGGGAGAACCGGCAGAACGCGCGAGTAAGTTTCAAAGCCCTTAAACCAGCAACTGGCCGTTGGCTATGGCCATGCGGCTGGACTGTTATGCGCACTAGGCCGCTATACTTGCCCGTCCCGTACCGACTACCAGACTATCCAGCGTCATCAGCGCCAACAAAAACACACTCGAGGAAACAATATGCTCTTCCGCGCCATCGCATTCATTCTGCATTTGGATCTTTCGCACTACCCGCCCAGGCGGCGAATTTTCCCGACCGCGCGGTCAAGATCGTTGTTCCCTTCGCGCCTGGAGGTGGAACTGATGTGCTCGCCCGCGTGATCGCCCAGAAGCTGAATGAGAAATGGGGCCAGCCGGTCGTGGTCGAGAACCAGCCGGGCGCCTCCGGCGGTCTCGGCACCCGCGCCGTCGTGAATGCAACACCGGATGGCTATACGCTGTTGATGGCCTCGACGGGCGCGCTGATGGCCGCAGCCTCCTCTTTGGGCGGTGATGGGC
>JAEYVN010000336.1 GCA_023431725.1 Pseudomonadota bacterium | reverse complement strand
CACGTCCGCATGTTCATGAACTGAAAGGGCAGGGAACATGAAGAAAATCCCCCGTATCGGTGTCGGCGGTCCTGTCGGATCGGGGAAGACCGCGATCATCGAGGCGATCACGCCCATTCTCGTGGACCTCGGGTTCCGTGTCCTGGTCGTCCCTAACGACGTGGTGACGACGGAGGACGCCAAGCATGTCCAGCGCACGTTGCGCGGCATCCTGATCGAGGAGCGGATCGTTGGTGTGGAAACTGGGGGCTGCCCGCACACTGCGGTCCGCGAAGACCCGAGCATGAACCTGGCCGCGGTCGAGGAGATGGAGGCGAAGTTTCCGGACTCAGATCTGGTGCTGCTCGAGAGC
Organism: Pseudomonadota bacterium; assembly: GCA_023431725.1. Classification (GTDB taxonomy): domain Bacteria; phylum Pseudomonadota; class Alphaproteobacteria; order Rhizobiales; family Xanthobacteraceae; genus Pseudorhodoplanes. The sequence continues at coordinate 3,631 of JAEYVN010000336.1, read as the reverse complement.
GGCGGCGACAACCTGACCCTGACCTTTAGCCCGGCGCTGATCGACTTCTTCATCTACGTGATCGACGTGGCGGCCGGCGACAAAATCCCGCGCAAGAACGGGCCGGGCATCACCCAGTCCGACATCCTGGTGATCAACAAGATCGATCTTGCGCCCTATGTCGGCGCCAGCCTGAAGGTGATGGATGACGACTCGCGGCTGATGCGCGGCAAAAAGCCCTTCGTCTTCACCAACTGCAAGACCAATGAGGGCATCCCGGAACTGGTGCGCCTGATCGAGGAGAATGTCCTGTTCGACGTCCGCAGCGAAAGGAGGTCGGCCTAGTGTTTGGATCGGTACGAGAGCTTCTGAGCTATCAGGATGAGCCCGGCCAACTCCGGAGCGGCTCGTTCGGCAAGAATGCGCTCGTTCGGCTGGGGTTCGAGTTGCGCGAGGATCGCACGGCGCTGACCACCCTGCATCGCCGCGCCCCCCTGATCGTACAGCAGGCGCTTTACTGGGACGACGAGATGCCCGGGCTGCCCTGTGTCTCCATCATCTCCAACTCCGGCGGCATCCTGCAGGGCGATCGCAACACCATCGAAATCGACATGGCTCCCGGCGCTCAGGCCTATGTCACGACCCAGGCGGCGACCCGGATTCACGAGATGGACGCAAATTTCGCCACCCAGTTACAGACGCTGACGCTGGGGGCGGACTCCTATCTGGAATATTTGCCGCACCCGATAATCCCGTTCAGGAATTCGCGCTTTCTTCAGTCCACCACGATCCGGATCGATCCGACCGCGACGCTGATCTATTCGGACATCCTGATGTCAGGGCGCAAATATTACGGCGCAGGCGAAATGTTTCATTACGCGGTGTTCTCGTCGACGGTGCGAGCGGAACGGCCTGACGGCTCGTCGCTTTTTACTGAAAAGTTCGTGATCGAGCCGCAGCGGACAGCAGTGTCGCGTCTCGGTGTGATGGGCGATTTTCATGTCTTCGGCAACGTCATCGTGCTTACGCCGAAGCCTCAGGCCGACCGCCTGCTCGAAATGGCTCAGGCCGGTTTTGACAGCGACTCGAAGTTAGCCGTAGGCGCCAGCCGGCTTCCCTATGATTCCGGCCTGATCTTCAAGGTTCTGGGCATGGAGAGCGCGCCTGTCAGCGCGCAAGTGCGCCGGATCTGGTCGTGCGTGCGCCAGGAAGTCGTTGGCGCACGGGTCCCGGACAATTTCCTCTGGGCATAGGGGAATAACATGACAGACGCATCATCGTCCGGCTGGAACAACGTTGTGGATCACAATGCCTTTGTGCGCTTCATCGATATCAATCTGCGTGGCGCCGGTCAGGTGATCTTCCAGAACAATCCCATGACGGGGCTGTTCTTCATCTTAGCCATCATCTGGGGCGCTTACACCGGAAACCATATCAGCATTGCGATCGGTGCCGTGGTCGCCCTGCTGACCGCGACCATCACGGCGATGCTGCTGGATGTCGACGAAGGTTCGCTGCGACAGGGCTTGTTCGGATTCAATGGAATTTTGGTCGGCGCCGCCGTGCCGACCTTCCTCGTGGACAGCCCGGCGATGTGGTTCCTCCTGATCGTAGGGGCGGCGGTGTCCACTGTCGTCATGCTGGCGGTATCCAATGTCATGAAGACATGGGGCGCGCCGGCGCTGACATTTCCATTCGTGCTGACGACCTGGTTCCTGGTGCTTGCTGCCTATGCATTCGGCCAACTCACCATCGCCTCGATGGGACCGCCGGAACTGCCGCACGCGGCGCCGGCCACGGATTTCGTCAAGGACATGCAAATCCAGTGGCGGCCATTCCTGGAGTCTGTGCTCAAAGGGCCAGCACAGGTGTTTCTGATCAACAATTGGATCAGTGGCATTCTGGTTTTGATCGGTTTGCTTGTCAGTTCGGTCTGGGCCTGCGTCTTCGCATTTCTCGGCTCGCTGATCGCCGTTGTGATGTCACTGGCGCTCGGAGCGAGCCTTGCCGATATCGAGGCGGGCTTGTTCGGCTTCAGCCCGGTTCTGACCGCGGTCGCGCTCGGCTGCACGTTCTACCAGCCGTCATGGCGGGTCGCGCTGTTCGCGCTGCTCGGCACGATCTTCACGGTGATCGTGCAGGGCGCGATGGATACCGCGCTTGCGCCCATCGGCATCCCCACCTTCACCGCGCCATTCGTATTCGCGACCTGGCTGTTCCTGCTACCGAAGGCCAAGCTGCAACCGCATCCGCATGAGCCGATCAAGAACGGAGTGTTCACCCACGACACCTGAAAGGGGGCGGCAGAGGCGTCGGCCGTCGTCCGCCTGACAGGCTTGCGAAGTCTGACGCCAGGCTTCCGGAGGTACGCTATGCATATGGCACTCAGGGTCGTCGCAGTCCTGATAGGGCTGGTTTTGCTCTTCATCTATTTCCGCTCCATCGTGCGGGTCCTTCTTCTGAACCGGCGTGAGCGCGACATGATCGGCAGGTTCTCCGGCGTCTGCGCCGTGGCGCTGATTCACGCCGTTGCGGGAGACTTGCGCGACCATGATCGCGTCCAGCGCATCCAGGCATGGGTGATGCCCGCCTACATTTTCTTCGCCGTTGTGATCTGGTTTCTGCTGGTGCAGGTCGCGTTCATGTTCATTCTGGTCGGAACGGGTGTCGAAACCCGCTGGGCACACGCCTTCAGCGTCAGCGGCTCGGCATTGAGCACGCTGGGTTTTGCCACGCCGCCTGGTCTGCTCGGGCAATATCTGGCGATCTACGAGGCCGGCATCGGTCTCGCCGTTGTCATCCTGCTGTTCACCTTCGTGCCGGGGTATCAGGCCGCGATTCAGGTGCGGGAGCGCAGGGTCGGATACCTGTACTCCCGGACGGGTCAGCATCCGAACGCCGTCAGTCTCCTCGAGTTTCAGAAACGGGCTGGACGGCTTCACGACAACAGTTGGGATGAATGGGAGACGTGGTTTCGCGGCGTGCTGGAAACTCACGCGATATCGCCAATCCTCTGTTACGTTCCCTCGATCTATCGCGGCACCAACTGGGTGGGGGCCGCCGCAGCTGTGCTCGACACCACGTCGCTTGTGCTGGCTGCCCTCGATCCGGAACATACCAATGGCGCGCGCCTTTGCCGCGAGACCGGCGTTACGACGGTGCGGACCATCGCGCTCGAACTGGCGCAAGACCCACAGGTGTTGACGCAAACGAACGAGCGATCCGACGCACTGCCGGAATTCGGCAAGCTGTATGACCAGTTGAAAAGCCTCGGCTTGCCGGTGACCGCAAGCCAGGACGCATGCCATGAAACATTCATGCGGTTGCGGTCGGAATACCAACCGAGCCTGCGCTATATTTCGAAAACAACATTGATGCCCATCGAGACGCCGACTGTCTCGCATCCGCAGCCGACTCCGACCGCGCATCCATTCACCGCATGACATTCAGTCATATCAGCCACGCCATGATCTCAGTCCGAGTTGTCATGATTGAAACGTGAAGGGAGCCGAAACATGTCTAGTCTGTCGTATGGCGCTGCCATCGGACTGATATTCATTTCCTCGGCCGCAGCCGCGCATTTCCAGACACTGATTCCGTCCAACGACGTTCCGGTGGAGGGCGGAGAGGTCACGCTCGATCTGGTATTCAC
>JAEYVN010000236.1 GCA_023431725.1 Pseudomonadota bacterium | reverse complement strand
CCGCACGCCGCCAGGTGGCGGTGCGGGCATCGCTGATCGCCCTTGTCATCCTGTGCGGGGCGACACTCATCGGCAGCTGGCTGCTGAGACAACTCGGCATCGGACTGCCGGCCTTCCGCATCGCCGGCGGCCTGCTGCTGTTCTCGATCGCCTCCGAAATGGTGTTCGGCGTCCGCATGGGCCGGCAGGCGCAGGAAGCCGAGGCGGCCATCGACGAGCATGTCCGCAACATCGCCGCCTTCCCGCTGGCCATCCCGCTGATGGCCGGCCCCGGCGCAATCACGGCGGTCATCCTGCTGGCCGGCCGCCCCGGCACCGACTTGCTTGGGCTCGGCGGCCTGCTGGTGGTCATTGCCATCGTGATGCTATGCTGCTTCGTCTCCTTCCTGCTCGGCGCGCGCATCGCGAAAATGCTGGGCACCACCGGCAGCATCGTGCTGGAGCGCCTGCTGGGCGTCATCCTTGCCGCGCTCGCGGTGCAGTTCGTCGTCGATGGGGTGCGGGCGATCTGGAGTTAGGCGTCAACCTGGGGCGTCGCCGCCGGCGACATTCACCCAGCCCGCTCCCGCACCGCCTTGAAGCCGGTGACGAAGCGCTCCAGCGTCGTCGACGTTTCACCCCGCTGCAGCATCACCTCGATCAGCGAGAATTGCCCGCGGCGCGCGATCGCGGCTTCCAGCGCATCGCGCAATTCGCGCCGCGTCGTCACCCGCTCGCCATGGCCGCCGAGCGATGGCGCAATGGCGGCGAAATGCCAGTCGGACAGGTTGTTGAACTTCGACTCCGGCTGGAACACCCGCAGCATTTCCCACGAGCGATTGTTGAACAGCACGACAATCGGATCGAGACCGTAACGCTGGCAATTGCCGAGCTCCCAGCCGGTCATCTGGAAAGCGCCGTCGCCGACGAGGATCAGCGGCCGGTCGCCGGTCGCCGCCGCAACGCCGATCCCGGCCGGCACGCCGAAGCCCATGCCGGCGTAATAGCCGGGTGCCGCCAGCGCGGTGTTCTCGATCTCCATCGCCGTGAACAGGCAATCGCCCATGTCGGCCGTCATCGGCATGATGCCGTGGCGATCGAACAGATCGTTGATGGCGCAGGCGATGTCGGACGGCATGACCTTCCTGTCGTCGGCATCGAGACCGCGCGGATAGCGAACGTCCGGTTCGGGGAGCACCAGCGTCTTCGCGGCCTTCGGTGCCTGTTCGACCAGGGCATCGACCAGCACATCCAGCGGCATGTCGGAATAATAATGGTGCCCGACCCGCACCTGCCGGTCGATCGCCAGCATGGTGCGGCGCGGATCGAGCTTGCGGCTCGACAGCGCGAAATTGGTGTCGGACAGGATGACGCCGAGCAGCAGCAGCGTGTCGGCATCCTCGACGAGTCCGGTGATCGCCTTGTCGCCCGCGGCACCGAGATAAGTGCCGGCGACGACGTCCGGCGCATCGGCCAGCAATCCGCGTCCCATGAAGGTGGTGACGACCGGAATGCCGAGCTTGCGGGCCAGCGTCGCGACATGACGCTCGGCACCATAGCGGCGAATTTCCACATCGACGACGATGACGGGATTGCTCGCGTCCTGCAGCCGCGCGATGATTTCGGCCGCGCATTCGGCCAGTGCGTCCGGATCGACCGGCTTGCGTGCCAGCAACGGCACCGGCGCGCAGGGCGTATCGACCATGTCGCGCGGCATCTCGATATAGACCGGCAGCGAGCGCTCTTTCGCGTTGCGCAGCACCCGCGCGATCTCGGCCGGCGCCGTTGCGGCATCGGTCAGCACCGCCTGATCGCAGGTGATCTCCTTGAACACGGCCAGCTGCGTATCGACCGTGCGCGCCTGATGATGCAGCAGCAGGCCGCTCTCGCGTTCGCGCGCGCCGGGCGCACCGGCGATGACGACGACGGGCGAACGCTCGGCATAGGCACCGGCAATTGGATTGACGAGATTGAAGGCGCCGGCGCCATAGGTGGCCACGGCGACGCCGATGCCGCCGTGGAATCGCGCCGCAGCATCGGCGGCAAAGCCGACCGCCGGCTCATGCCTCAGTTCGTAATGCGGCAGGATGTTCGCGGTTTCGATCACCCGGTAAAACGGCAGAACGAAATCGCCGGGAATGCCGAAGATCTCACGGGCACCGTGATCCTTCAGCGCGTTGAGGAGCGTGGTTGCGAGACTTGTCATGCATGCAAGTCTTGCAGACCAAGGGTGTCACCACAATTGCGGCGTTGGAATCATCCAGCAAACAAACGCCGTCATTCCGGGGCGCGAGCAACGCTCGCGAGCCCGGAATCCAGACCAGCTATGGAGCAATCGGAATCCGGGCTCTCGCCCCGGAATGACCAGATCTCAGAACGGAATCTCGTCGTCCATGTCGCCGCGGCCACCGCCGCCGCCGGCCATCGCCGGCCGGCGCGACGCGGTCGGTCCGGGCGAGCCGAAATCGTCGCCGCCGGAATAATCGGACACGCGGTCACTACCACCGCCACCGCCGCCGCCACGGCCATCCAGCATCGTCAGGGTCGAGTTGAAGCCCTGCAGCACGATTTCGGTCGAGTATTTCTCGATGCCGTCCTTGTCGGTCCATTTGCGGGTCTGCAGTGCGCCTTCGATGTAGAGCTTGGCGCCCTTCTTCACATACTGCTCGACGACCTTGCAGAGGCCCTCGTTGAACACCACCACGCGGTGCCACTCGGTCTTTTCCTTGCGCTCGCCGGTATTCTTGTCGCGCCAGGTTTCCGAGGTCGCAATCCGCAGATTGGCGATCGGGCGGTCGTCCTGCGTGCGTCGGATTTCGGGGTCCGCTCCCAGATTGCCGATCAGAATGACTTTATTGACGCTGCCTGCCATCGCACGCTCCCGTATCTGTGTTCGTACTGTCCGTAACTCTGCTCATACGCAGTGCGCTGCACCCTAGGCGCAAGGCCGGTCTGCGTCTCAGGTCAATGCGTCCCTCGCCCCGCCGATCCGGCCTTTTCCACAATCCGCTTGAGTTCCTGTTTTGTTCTATACAAACCCGAGCCCGTTTTCAAGGCCCGCAATAAGGCCGATGACCCATGATGCGCCAGCGACACGGCGCTGCCACTGGCCGTGCATGATCTGAGAAAATCAACCGATCGGAGGACGAAGCCCCGCAGCCGCCCTGCGAGATTTCTCGCGCGCCGAACGGCGATTCCACGCATGGCGCACCGCGCGCCCGCACTGAATTCAACGGGGGATGACAATGCAGCGTTTGTCTTTGGGTCTGGCGGTCGCGGGGATCGCATTCGCCGGCCTGTGTGCCACAATGGCGCCGGCCACGTCCGCGGATCTGCCACATCCGGTCTACAAGGCGCAGCCGCAGCCGGCGCCGGCGCCCGCCATCAACTGGACAGGCTTCTACGTCGGCGGCGGTGCCGCATACGGATCCTTCCGGCACGACAGCCACCTGGCATTCGAAGCGGCGACGCCGCTGGTCGGAGCACAGCGCAATAAGGGCAATGGCTGGTTCGGCACAGGGATCGTCGGCGCCGATCTTCAGTTTGCAGACCGCTGGGTCGCCGGACTCTTCGCCGACTACGACTGGACGGACATGGATGGCTCCTTCCAGCTTCCGTTTTTCTCCAGCGACAGCACCTTGAAACTGAAGTCTGCGTGGGCGGTCGGCGGCCGGCTTGGCTATCTGGCCGCGCCGACGGTGCTGCTATACGCGACCGGCGGCTATTCCTCCGCCACCTTTGATCCAACCACCGTGTCGCTGACTGACGTCGTGGAGCCATTCACGATCGCAAAGCGAACCTTCAATGGATGGTTTGTCGGCGGCGGAATCGAGACGCAGTTATTCGCCAACTGGTCCGCACGCATCGAATATCGTTACGCCGATTATGGCGTGGAAAACGCGACGCTCGATGGCACCATCGAGCTGCTTCCCTACACCTTCACCCAGGTACCGAACGTGCGAACTGTGCGCGTCGGTTTGAATTACCGGTTCAATGCTCCCGTTGTGGTGAAGTGAGGATTGCGCATGCGGTCTTCCGTCAGCATCAGGGCTTCGGCAGCGGCTGCTTCAGCTTGAAATAGCCCGGCCATGGGTCGCTGCGGCCCAAAAACCTGACCGCCTCGCCCACCGCCACCGGATGGGCGTTGTCGAGCTTGCCGAGCTTGGCCCATGACACCGGCATGGCGACATAGGCGCCCGGCCGCGCCCGGGTCGAGAACGGGCAGATCGCGGTCGCGCCGCGCTGGTTGCGCAGATAATCGACGAAGATCTTTCCCCGGCGCTTGGCCTTGGACATGTTGGCGACGAAGCGGTCCGGTTCTTCCTGCGCCATCACCCGCGCCAGCGCCTCGGCGAATTCACGATGCTGATCCCAGGAATGGCCGGGCTTGAGCGGCACGATCACATGCACGCCCTTGCCGCCGGTCACCATCGGATAGGATTCAAGGCCGAGATCCTTCAGCCGGTCGCGCATGTCCTTGGCCGCTTCCCGCACATGAATGAAGTCGAGCCCTTCATCGGGATCGAAATCGAAGATCATCCGGTCGGGCTTTTCGACATCGTCGACATGGCATCCCCACAGGTGCAGCTCGAGCACGCCGATCTGCACCGCGGCGATCAATCCGCGCTCGTCCTCGATATAGAGATAGCGGTCGCTGCCGGATTTCTCGCGAATGCTGATCGCCTTGAACTGATCCGGAAAGCCATCCGACGCATGCTTCTGATAAAAGCACGAGCCGCCCTCGCCTTGCGGACAGCGCACGAGGCTGATCGGCCGGTCGGCGATATGCGGCAGCATGGCATCGGCGATGGAGAGATAGTGATCGATCAGTTCGCGCTTGGTCACGCCCTGATCGGCGAACAGCACCTTGTCGGGATGGGTGACGCGAACACCGTGGATCTCCTCCGCGCCGTCATGCGCCGACGATCGGACGGCCTTGCGCGGCGTCGCCGTCTGGCGTCGCGCGCTTGTCGCTTTCGTTGCGGCCTTGCTCGCCGTTTTCCTGGCGGACGGAGCGGCAGCCTTGGCAACCTTGCGTGTCGGCATCGGCGTCTCCTTCACGATCTCCCTGGCCGGCTTGTCGCTGCGCAACCCCTTGAACGAACCCTGGCGCACGAGATTGTCGCGCGTCCAGCCGCGAAAGGCGATCTCGGCGACGAGCTTGGGCTCGATGAAATGCGCATGCCGCGCAATGTCTGCCGGCACATCCTTCACCGGCGACGTCTTGCGCGC
>JAEYVN010000232.1 GCA_023431725.1 Pseudomonadota bacterium | reverse complement strand
ATGCCGACCGCCAGCAACGTGCCGAGCGCATGGAAGCCGGACACGAGATTGACCACCAGCAGCGCCAGGAAAATCAGATGCGCCGGGCCACCGGCGCTGCTCACCGAGCGCAGATAGAGCGGGTCGACGCATTCCAGCACCAGCGGCCGATAGATGAAGGCAAGGCCGATCAGCGTGACGGTCGCGTTGATCGCGATCAGGATCAGCGTCGGGTCGTCGAGCGCCAGCACGCTGCCGAACAGGAAATGCAGGAGATCGATATTGGTGCCGCGCACCGAAATGATGGTGACGCCGACAGCGAGCGAGATCAGGAAGAAGACCGCCAGCGATGCGTCTTCCTTCAGTTCGGTCGTACGTGCGACGAGACCGGCCAGCAATGCGACAGCGAAACCGGCGACCAATCCACCGGCTGTCATCGCGAACAGATTGAGCCCGGAGATCAGAAAGCCGATGGCGGCGCCGGGCAGCACCGCATGCGCCATCGCGTCTCCGACCAGTGACATCCGCCGCAACATCAGGAAGACTCCGATCGGCGCGGCTCCCAATGCAAGCGTGAACACGCCGACCAGCGCGCGGCGCATGAATTCGAATTCGATGAAGGGACCGATGAGGAAATCGTAGAGCATCTTATCGTCGTCCCCGCGAAAGCGGGGACCCATAACCACCGCTCTGGAATATGGGCCCCCGCCTGCGCGGGGGCGACCAGCATTCAAATATCGCAGCGCGGATAGCGACAGAGAGAACTAAGCCGCGCATGCGTGCGCCTGGTCGTCGAAGGCCTCGCACATGCGGCGCGCCTTCAGCATGTTCTCCGCCGTGAGAACCGAGCCTGTGTCGCTCCACGCTACCTTCTCGCGCGCCAGCAAAAGCGTTTCGGGGAAATTGGCGCGCACGAGATCCATGTCATGCAAGGCGGCGAGAATGGTCCGGCCTTCGGTGTGCCAGCGCCGGACCAGATTCATCAGATCGGCGGATGTCTTCGCATCGATCGCATTGAACGGCTCGTCGAGCACGACCAGGCGCGCATCCTGCAACAACAGGCGCGCAAACAACGTGCGCTGCATCTGTCCGCCAGACAGCGTACCGATCGCGCGGCTCTCGAATCCGGTGAGTCCGACTGCCGCAATGGCCCGCTCGATTTTCGCGCGGTCTGCCTTGCCGATGCCACCGAACAATCCGGTACGCCGCCACAGCCCCATGGCGACAAGATCGTACACATTGATCGGAAAGCTGCGATCGATCTCGGCGGCCTGCGGCAGATAAGCGATGTCGCGCGGCGAAAGACCGTTCAGTTCCACTTGCCCGGACAGCGGCTTGATCGCGCCGACGATGCCCTTGAACAAGGTCGATTTGCCGGCCCCGTTCGGTCCGACCACCGCCAGCAGTGTGCCCGGTGCGACCGAGCCGCTGAGATGGTGCACCGCCGGGTGGCGATCATAGCCGAGCGTCAGATTGCGGAGCTGGAGTTGTGCGGTCATCAATGCATCGCCCAGTAAACAGCGGCCCAGATCAGGGCGATCAGCACGGATACAAAGGCCAGCCGTTCGATCGCCGACAGCCGCAGGATCGACGCCCCGACGGCCGCTGGCGGGTGCGCATGGCCCTCAGGGTGGTGATGGTGATGATGCTCGCTCATGGTCGGGTCTAGCCGCCTCGCTTCAGGCTTCCTGTTATAGTATAACATTTATGGATGCCAAGTGCTCGGGGACCCATGGCTGCGCCGGTTCGGCGCGGGAACCGCCCGAAAGGACGGGACTTGTTGGCTAATCACACCTTTCCGAGCGCTTTCGTTGCCAAACGGCACCGAGCGGGTCCAAGGTGGCCCCAGCGTTATTGCCGGTGCCGGGGGCCGCAAGCCCTACCGGCGCTTTCCATTCTCCGGTCGAGATCATGACAGAACAGCGCACCCGCATTGTTTCCATCGGCGAAGTCATGATTGAGATGTCTCGCGGACCGGACGGACGGTTCAGCCAGGCCTGCGGCGGCGATACCTTCAACACCGCGGTGTATCTCGCCCGGAGGGGATTGCCGGTCGCCTATGCCACTGCGCTCGGGGACGACCCCTATTCCGACCGCATCGTCGCGCTCGCGGCCGCGGAAGGCATAGCTACTGACCAGATCATCCGGGTGCCGGGTCGCGTGCCGGGCCTTTATCTGATCGAAACCGACAGCCATGGCGAGCGCAGCTTCCAATACTGGCGCGACACGGCTCCTGCGCGCGAGCTGTTCGAGTTGCCGCAATGGGCGGCCATCGCCGAAGCGATCGTCAACGCCCGCATCGTCTATTTCTCCGGCATTACGCTATCGCTCTATTCCAACATTGGCCTGGGCCGCTTCCTCGCGATCCTGGAAATGGCGCGCGCAGCCGGTGCCAAGGTCGTATTCGACGGCAATTATCGTCCGCGCGCCTGGAAAGGCGACATTCAACGGACCCGCCGGGTGTTCACGGAGGCGCTCAAACGCGTCGATATCGCATTGCCGACTTATGACGATGAAGCGCTGCTTTGGGGAGATCCTTCACCTGAAGCCACCATCGAGCGGCTTCAGGCTTTTGGCATTGGCGAGATTGCGGTCAAGAATGGTCCCAACAGCGCGCTCGTTGCCGCTGGTGGACATAAGGAGTTCATTCCGGTGCCGGATGTCGTCGTACCGATTGATACAACTGCGGCGGGCGACAGCTTCAATGCCGGCTATATGGCAGCACGTCTTGCCGACGAGAATCCGGCCGATGCCGCGATTGCCGGTCACCGTCTTGCATCGGAGAAGATCCAGCATCGCGGCGCGATCATGCCGCGCACCGCACATGCGGTGCATTGAACGGATTTGCCTGCGATCTAGGGCTTGCTGAGCAGCATCGCCACGGCTGCCGCGATGAACGGCAGCGGCAAACTCGCCAGTACGCGCAGCCAGACGACCCGCGCCGGCATGATCGGCACTTCGTAAGACAACAAGCGCGGAAACGCATATAGCGCCCAGGCCGTCGAATAGGCGATCACCTGCGGCGCACCGGCTCCGCCTTTCAACGCCGCCGCGCTGATGGCAAAGCCAACCACCGGGCCGCCCGGCGTCGCGGCACCGGCAACGATGGCGACGACAATACCGATCAGCCCGGACGATGAACCGAGCCATCGGCCGACAAAATCAGGCGGCAATGCCGCGGCGATGAAACCGGACCCGAGAACACCGATGGCAATCCGCGGCAGGAGATGCAGAAACTCGGATACGCCGCTCTTGCCGCTTTCACGGAACAGCGGCTTGCTCCGGCGCATCACCAGCAAGCCAAGCGCAACGACGATCAGCCACAGTGCGATGGTGACGATGAGATCGATCACGTCGCCTTCGCCTTGATCTTGAAACGCTTCTCGATCGCGCGGACGAAAAGCCCGGCAACGATCGGCAATGGCAATGCTGCAATCCAACGCCAGGCGACGAAGTCGAAGCCGAGGAACGGCATTTCCCACGTCACGACGCGATTCAAACCGATCAGCGTCCAGCTCGTAATCAGCGTAACAGCCGCCGCGATGTCGGCGCCCATCGCAACAAACGCGCCGGCAATCGGAAAGATCGTGTACGGGCCTCCCGGCAGGATGATGCCCGCAAATGCCGAAACCAGGATGCCCTTCAGACCGGAATCGGCACCGACCCAGCGGCTGACCGTTTCGCGCGGCAACAGGATGGTGAGGAAGGCTGCTGTCAAACAGCCGGCCAACACCTTCACCAGCATCGAAGCGAACAGTTCGCTGTCGCTCCAGACGACTTCAAGGAATTGCATCGGTCCGTCGCGCCAATAGACGTAGGCCGCGCAACTACCAACGATGACGATCAGAACCGCAGTCGGCCAATCGATGGCGCGGCGCTTGCGGCGCACAGGCTGCGGCGATTCAGATTGCATCAGCCGCGCAGACCCGCTGCCTCGCGTGCGAGTGCGGTGATTTTGGCAAAGTTACCCTTGGCGACGAGCTCTCGCGGGGCCACCCATGAACCGCCGACCGCAGGCACATTCGGCAGCGCCAGATAGTCCCGCGCGTTACGCATATCGATGCCGCCGGTCGGGCAGAAACGCAGATGCGGGAACGGCTCTGCAACGGACTTCAGCCAGGCGGCGCCGCCACAGGCTTCGGCCGGGAAGAACTTCAGGAAGGAGAAGCCGAGTTCGGCAAGGACCATGGCCTCACTCACGGTCGAGCAACCCGGGATGACCGGAACTTCGATTTCCGTAAAGGTCTCGGCCAGAACCTCGTTGGTTCCAGGGCTGACCAGGAACTTTGCGCCGGCATCGATCGCAAACGCGGCATCGACGTGGCGCAGGACCGTCCCTGCGCCGACCAGGCATTCCGGCACTTCGGCGGCAATGTCCGCAATCGCCGAAAGCGCCGACTTGGTGCGCAACGTCACCTCGATGGCGTTCAGGCCGCCGTCGCAGAGCGCGCGCGCCAGCGGCACGGCCGCATCGACATTGTCGATGGTCAGGACCGGGATGACCGGGACACGGGTCAGAAGGGAGGAAATATCGGAATCGGACATGGTCAGCACACATGCCCGCGAAGCCGCGGCCGTTCAAGTCACAAGCTGCCCGAACAGGCCCTGCAGTCGATCACATTATTCGGCCGGCACCCCGGGCCGGCTTCGGTTCCGCCCCCGATGGACTGCAAACCGACCTCAACCATGCCTTGTCGGCTCCGTGAACCGCGAGGCGACGGGATGTTGCCTCGCTTTTGACCAGACGCCCCTCGTGCACACCGCTCATGCAACAAACGCCTAAGCAAAATTCCGGATCAGCCAAAGCCCGGCAAACAATCCGGCAATCGAAAGCGTCACCGATCCAAGGATGTAGAGCGCAGCCGATGTTATCTCCCCACGCTCATACAGCAGGGCAGCATCCAGCGAGAATGTGGAGAAGGTGGTGTAACCGCCGAGAATGCCAGTGGTCAGAAAAAGCCGCCAGGCCTGCGACGCATCGGACTTGAAGGCGAACCAGCCCGCAATCAGCCCCATTACCAGCGAACCGGTGATGTTGATGAGAAAGGTGCTCCAGGGGAAACCCGCGCCCAGCCAGCGACCAACGCCCACATTGATTCCATGCCGCAGCATGGCGCCGAGCCCGCCGCCCAAAAAAACCAGGACATAAGCCATTGTTCGAACGCCCCTATTCTCACGGCCAGGCAGCCGCAACCGTCCCCGAACGCAGATCGTTATGGCGGAGTTTGCGGTTGCGTCCAACCCGCGCTGCGGTCATGGTCCGCCCGCGATGCTCTCCCTTGACCAATTCGCGCGCGAGAAACTGACCGAGCGCGCCGAACAGAACCTCCGCCGCTCGATCGTGGAGACGGGACCGGGCGATGGCGTGCACGTCATCCGCAATGGCCGGACATTGCTGTCGTTCTGCAGCAACGATTACCTCAATCTCAGCCAGCACCCATCGGTCAAACAGGCAGCGGCACATGCAGCTGAGAAATATGGGACCGGCGCAGGTGCGTCGCGGCTGGTGACGGGGAGCCACCCGCTCTACGTCCAGCTCGAACAACGGCTGGCGCGGCTGAAGGGGGCGGACGCTGCCTGCGTGTTCGGCTCGGGCTATCTTGCCAACACGGGCATCATTCCGGCGCTGGCGGGTCGCGGCGACCTCATCATCATCGACGAACTGGCGCATGCCTCGATGAATGCCGGCGCAAGACTCAGCGGTGCTGA
>JAEYVN010000186.1 GCA_023431725.1 Pseudomonadota bacterium | reverse complement strand
TCGCCATCGCGGGTGAAGATCGAGACGCCGTTGCCGTATTCATGTTCGGACGGCAGACGCAGCGCTTCGGCATAATCCTTGGCGCGGACGACCGACAGGACCGGGCCGAAGATCTCTTCCTTGTAGATCGTCATATCCGGTGTGACGTGGTCGAACAGGCAGCCACCGAGGAAATTGCCATTCTCATAGCCCTGCAACTTGAAGTTGCGGCCATCGACGAGCAGCTTGGCGCCTTCCTTCACGCCGGTATCGACATAGCCCTTCACCTTGTTGAGGTGGGCCTTGGTCACCAGCGGGCCGTAATCGGCCTGCGGATCAGTCGAGGGGCCGACCTTGAGGCTCTCGACCCGCGGGATCAGCTTCTCCACCAGCGCGTCTGCGGTCTTCTGTCCGACCGGCACGGCAACCGAGATTGCCATGCAGCGTTCGCCGGCCGCGCCATAACCCGCGCCGATCAGCGCATCGACCGCCTGATCCATGTCGGCGTCCGGCATGATGATCATGTGGTTCTTGGCACCGCCGAAGCATTGCACGCGCTTTCCGTGCGCGCAGCCGGTGGCATAGATGTATTCGGCAATCGGCGTCGAACCGACGAAGCCGATTGCCATGATGCGCGGATCGACCAGGAGGGCATCGACGGCTTCCTTGTCTCCGTTGACGACATTGAGCACGCCGGCGGGCAGGCCGGCCTCGATCATCAGTTCGGCGAGACGCATCGGCACCGACGGATTGCGCTCGGACGGCTTCAGGACGAACGAATTGCCGCAGGCGATGGCCGGCGCGAATTTCCACATCGGGATCATGGCCGGGAAATTGAATGGCGTGATGCCGGCGACGACGCCAAGCGGCTGGCGCATCGAATAAAGGTCGATGCCCGGGCCGGCGGAGTCATTGTACTCGCCCTTGAGGAGGTGCGGCACGCCACAAGCGAACTCCACCACCTCGATTCCGCGCTGGATGTCGCCCTTGGCATCGGAAATGACCTTGCCGTGTTCGGCGGCAAGCAGGGCAGCGAGCGAATCCATTTCCTTCTGAATCAGCTCAAGGAATTTGAACATCACCCGCGCGCGACGCTGCGGGTTGGTTGCAGCCCATCCCGGCTGTGCGGCAGCGGCATTGGCAATGGCGGCCTCGACCTCGGCCTTGGTGGCGAGGGCGACCTTGGCCTGAACCTCGCCGGTTGAGGGATTGAAGACGTCGCCGAACCGGCCGGACGTCCCGCTGACCGTCTTCCCGCCGATGAAATGGCCAACTTCTCGCATACCCGTCTCCAATGAAATTTTGAGCGTTATCGCGGCCCTAACGGGCCTCTGGTTCCGGTGGTTCAGATAGCGCAGCGAATAGGCAAGCGCAAAGCTTTGCAATCGTGGCGGGACATATCAATGAATATGGCCTGTCAATAAATGCTGCCCGCCCGGAAAAAGCTCGAACCATTCGTCTCGAATGGTTCGAGCCGCGGCGTGTGAATTCATCTCGCAGCTGCGCAAGTTCTGCCCGGGGCGGCGTTAGCCTTTACCCTGTCTTAATGGCGGCGCGCCTAGTCTGCGGCATCGGGGTGTGGTCCCCGATGTGTATGTAGCATTTGCGTTTGGGGTAGCGTTTCATGGATATCGCAACCGGCTTGGGGCTCATCGCCGGCGCTGCCGTTCTCGTCACTTTGATCCTGATGGGTGGCGAGCTCAGCATGTTTCTGGATTCGCATGCCTTTATCGCCATTTTCGGCGGCGCCTTTGCGGCGACGCTGATCCGATTTCCGCTCGCATCGATCTTCCACGGCGTGCCCATGGGCATGCGGTTCGCGTTCTCGATGCGCAGGATCAGCCAGCGTGAACTGATCGACGAAATCGCCTCACTGGCGGAGATCGCGCGCAAGCAGGGACCCATCGGCCTCGAAAAGGCGGAGATCTCGGACCCGTTCCTTGCCAAGGGCATTCGCTATGTCGCCGATGGCTATGACGCGGATTTCATTCGCGACAATCTCGAACGCGACCGCGATAATTTTCTGACGCATCTCGATGAAGGCCAGAAAATTTACCGCTCGATCGGTGACTGTGCGCCGGCCTTCGGCATGGTGGCGACGCTCATCGGCATGGTGCAGATGTTCGCCAACATGAGTGATCCGTCGAAGCTCGGACCATACATGGCGATTGCCTTGCTTGCGACCTTCTACGGTGCTGCGCTCGCAAACCTGTTCTGTCTTCCCATCGCCGACAAGCTTCACGTCAAGCTCAACGACGAGGAGATCAATCGCACGCTGATCATCGATGGCATTCTGATGATGCGTGAGTCCAAGAGCCCCGCCCTGGTGCGCGAAATGCTGCTCGCTTATCTGCCCGAGAAGCATCGCCACGACTCAGAAGAGCTTGCGCCGGCCTAATTCCCGCGCGCGGAGAAGCAATCCATGGCCAAGAAGAAACGCGATGCGCATGGCGGCGGTCACGGCTGGTTCGTGACCTTTGCCGATTTGATGGCGCTGCTGGTTGCTTTCTTCGTGATGCTGGTGGCCTTCTCCTCGCCCGACAACAACAAGATGCAGGTTGTCGCCGGCTCCATGCGCGACGCCTTCGGCATTCAGAACAATGCGCGTCATTCAGGCGTCATCGAAATCGATGGCATTCCGACGCGCCCGAGAGTGAAAAGCGTTTCCACCACCAATCCGAACGAGGCTTCGGCTACGCCGTCGCCGAGCGATGGCGACTTTACCAACGATTACGGCGTCCGTCTGAAGCGTAACAGCGACTTCGCGCTCGCATCGGCTTCGCTGCGCCAGGCATTGCAGGAAATGCCGGAGATCACCGAAATCTCCAAGAATATCATAATGATCGAGACGGATGAGGGGCTCAACATCGAGATCGTCGATCAGGATGGTCGTTCGATGTTTCCCGAAGGCTCGAAGCTGCCTTACGAGCGCACGCGCCGCATGATCCAAAAGCTCTCGACCCAGTTTCGCGCGATGCCGTACCGGCTGTCGATCACCGGTCATACCGCGGCGTCGCGCACGCCGGCGAAACCCGGTTATGGTCCGTGGGACCTGTCGGCCGATCGCGCCGCGGTGGTCCGTCAGATCCTGGATGAGGGCGGCGTACCCACCGGGCATTTCTACATGGTGGCCGGACGGGCCGACACTCAGCCGCTGTTCCCGGATGATCCCTACATCGCCTCCAACCGGCGGGTCACCATTACCCTGATGCGGGAAGCGCCTCCGGTTCCGCCGGGCCTTCGGCCGTAAGTCCAGGGTCGTCCAAGATATCCCGCCGGCCATGCCGTGCGGCTATTGCGGCCGCGGGCGGGGTGAGCTAAGCCGCGCGGCGTTTCGAGACAGTCACGGGCGAAAGGCGCCCAAGACCCGGTTCCATGAAAAAAACCATCGGTGAATCTCTCGCCGTCGGCGCTGACCAGGCTGGTCAGGCTATTCCGGCCACGAATGCCAATATCCTGGCGCTGACACTGGGCAGCATCGGCGTTGTCTTCGGCGATATCGGTACCAGCCCGCTCTATGCCTTCCGCGAAGCTGTTCATGCCGCCCAGCACGGCGGACCGTTGACGCGCGACATCGTGCTCGGCGTTCTGTCGATGATTGTCTGGTCGCTGATCCTGGT
Source organism: Pseudomonadota bacterium (assembly GCA_023431725.1). Taxonomy (GTDB): domain Bacteria; phylum Pseudomonadota; class Alphaproteobacteria; order Rhizobiales; family Xanthobacteraceae; genus Pseudorhodoplanes. The sequence continues at coordinate 2,707 of JAEYVN010000186.1, read as the reverse complement.
CGTCACCGTCAAATATGTCCTGATCTTGCTGCGCGCGGACAATAACGGGGAAGGCGGCACGCTTTCGCTTACGGCGCTGGCGATGCGCGCCCTTGGACGCAGGACAACGCTGGTCTTCGTGCTCGGCATGATCGGCGCGGCCATGTTCCTCGGCGATTCCTTCATAACACCGGCCATTTCGGTGTTGTCGGCGGTTGAAGGCCTCAAGCTCGCGGCACCTGCGCTCGAGCATTATGTCATTCCGATCACGCTGCTCATCCTTGTCGCGTTGTTTGCGGTGCAGAGTATCGGCACCGGCCGTGTTGCTTCGTTCTTCGGTCCGATCACTGCCACGTGGTTCGTCGCGATCGCCGTGACGGGCGCACTGCACATTTTCGACGATCCGGGTGTGCTGCACGCTCTCAACCCGTATTACGCAGTCAATTTTCTCCTCACAAATGGGACCGTGGCGCTTGTTACCCTCGGTCTTGTCTTCCTGGCCGTCACCGGCGGTGAAGCGTTGTATGCCGATCTCGGCCATTTCGGTCGTAAACCGATCCGGCTGGCGTGGTTCGCTCTCATCTTGCCGGCACTGCTGATCAATTATTTCGGGCAGGGTGCGCTGGTTCTGTCCAATCCGGCGGCCATCGAAAACTCGTTCTATCGGCTTGTGCCAGAGAGCCTGTTGATCCCGATGGTTATACTGGCAACGGTTGCGACCGTCATCGCCAGTCAGGCCGTGATCACCGGCGCCTATTCGCTCGTTCAACAGGCCATTCAGCTCGGCTTCCTGCCGCGCCTTGCCATCGTCCACACGTCGGAAGATCAATATGGGCAGATTTACATTCCGCGCGTGAATTTCATTCTGCTGATCGGCGTCGTTCTTCTGGTGCTGATGTTCCGGACGTCCGGTGCGCTCGCATCGGCTTATGGCATCGCGGTTGCGACGACCATGATTGTGGATGGCGTACTGGGCTTTATCGTCATCTGGAAGCTGTGGAAGTGGAAATGGTGGCAGGCTGCGCTGCTGATCATCCCGCTTGTTGTTGTCGATACGACGTTCCTTGCGGCCAATCTGCTGAAACTGCTGGAAGGCGCGTGGGTCCCCGTGTTGTTTGCCGGCTTCATGGTGTTGGTGATGTGGACCTGGCGGCGCGGAACGCGCATTCTCGCCAACAAGACACGTCGCACCGAGGTGCCGCTCGAGTCGCTGCTGCGCAATCTTGAGAAAAAGCCTCCGCATCGCGTACCCGGCACCGCGGTCTTCCTGACCAGTGATCCGGAATCGGCTCCGACCGCGCTCATGCACAATCTCAAGCACAACAAGATCCTGCATGAACACAATGTCGTCCTGACCATCGTCACGGCCGATACGCCGCGCGTGCCGGAGGAGGATCGGGTCGTGATGACGCCGGTCTCGCCGCATTTCAGCACGGTGACGCTGAATTTCGGCTTCATGGAGCAGCCGAATGTACCCAAGGCGCTGGCGATCGCGCGCAAGCAGGGGTGGACCTTCGACATCATGTCGACGTCGTTCTTCCTGTCCCGGCGCGCGCTGAAACCATCGCCCCATTCGGGAATGCCGATGTGGCAGGATCGACTGTTCATCGGCCTTGCCAAGAGCGCCAGCGACGCCACGGACTTCTTCCAGATCCCCACCGGCCGCGTGGTCGAAGTCGGCACGCAGGTCACCGTCTGAGCAATCACTGCACCGTGACTGTTCCGAAAATGGCACTTTAACCGCTAAGCTTAAGATGGGGCGGCCGGCTTTGGCTGCGCTTAGCCTGCGTGGCCGGCCATAATTGTTGATCATGCTGCGGCAAAGCGCATGGCGTCAGAGCGCCGCGCCCGTACATCTGCGGCGCTGGTCAAAGGGAGCCTCCGCGATGGTTTCGTCAGCCGCCGTTGGCGTTGCCGAAGGTACCCCGCACATAGGCGAACAGCCCAGGGCGGGCTTCTGGATATTGATGCTCGGCAGCATCGGCGTCGTCTATGGCGACATCGGGACCAGTCCGCTCTACGCGATGCGCGAAGCGCTGATTGCGGCGGTCGGCAGCGGAAATCCGGTGACCGAGGTTGCCGTGCTCGGAATTCTCTCGCTCATCATCTGGGCGCTGCTGCTCGTCGTGACCGTCAAATACGTTGTCATTCTCATGCGGGCGGACAACAACGGTGAAGGCGGCACGCTCGCACTGATGGCGTTGGCACGCCACGTCGTGCGGCGCGGCGGCGATACAATCGTCGTGTTGGGTACGATCAGCGCGGCGCTGTTTTACGGCGACGCGATCATAACGCCGGCCCTGTCGGTCCTGTCCGCCGTCGAGGGACTGAAGTTCGTCACGCCGGCGTTCGAGCCCTATGTCCTGCCGCTTGCGATCGTCATACTGATTGCACTATTCGCGGTTCAATCTCGTGGTACGGCGAGTGTGGCGCGCTTCTTCGGACCTGTCACGCTGGTCTGGTTCATCGCGCTTGCCGCAGCCGGAATTGCACATATCGGCGATAATCCGACCGTCCTGCGGGCGTTCAATCCGTGGCATGGCGCTCGGTTCATCGTGAGCCACGGGCTGATTGGATTGCTCACCCTTGGCGCCGTGTTTCTTGTCGTGACCGGCGCGGAAGCGCTCTATGCGGATCTTGGACATTTCGGCAAGCGGCCCATCCGCGCAGCCTGGCTGACGGTTGTGCTGCCGGCGCTGACCCTCAATTATCTCGGGCAGGGCGCGCT
>JAEYVN010000168.1 GCA_023431725.1 Pseudomonadota bacterium | reverse complement strand
GAGCTCAAGAGCAGCTTCAACAACGATACGAGACTTGCTGCTCGCACGGCAGATGTCCTCAAGACCTATGCCGGCCCGGTCGCGGTCATGTCCTTCGATCCGGCCATGATCTCCGCCATTGCCGGAGTTGCGCCGGGCCTGCCGCGCGGAATCGTCGCCGAGCGTAAGCTTCTGACCGACCATGGCGTCGCAACAGCCTCGTATCTGCGGGCGGTGTTTGCAGCGCGTCCGCATTTCGTCGCGTGGTCGGTGCGCGACCTTCCAGCGACGATGCCCTTGCTTGCGCGTTATGTCTTCGGCCTGCCCCTGCTGACCTGGACGGTTCGGACCGATGCCGACCGGACCCGCGCCCGACGCTGGGCTGATCAAATGATTTTTGAGGGATTTCGGCCATAAAAGTCGGGTAAGACGAGCACAATGTCATCCCGATCCGCAAACCCGGCCAACGCCACCCCGAACCTGCAAGTCCGGATCCTCTCCAGCCTCTCGGAGATCCCGCCGGCGGAATGGGATCGCCTCGCTTCAGGCTGCACTTTAGAAGTTACGAATGAGGCAGCTGGCGGATCTTCGAGCCCCCCAAGTTCGATCACAACAAACTCTTCCAACCCATTCGTATCTCATGCATTTCTTGCGGCCTTGGAGCAGTCCGGCTCAGCGACCCCACGCACCGGCTGGGCGCCGCAGCACCTTCTGATCGAAACAACCGACGGCGAATTGCTGGGTGCTGCGCCCTGCTATCTGAAATCGCACTCGCGCGGCGAATACGTATTCGATCATGGCTGGGCCGACGCCTACGAGCGCGCCGGCGGCGCCTATTATCCCAAGCTGCAGGTCTGCGTGCCGTTCACGCCGGCGACCGGTCCGCGACTGCTGGTGCCCGCCTCGCCGCACGCAGAGATCGCCCGGGAGACATTGGCGGCCGGTCTGGTCGCCCTGTGCGAGAGGCGGCATGCCTCGTCGGTCCATGTCACGTTCCAGCCGGAACAGGACTGGGACTTCCTCGGCGCAAAGGGCTTCCTCAAACGAACAGACCAGCAATTCCATTGGCAGAACGACGGCTATCAATCGTTCGATGAATTCCTGGGCGCATTGGCCTCGCGCAAGCGCAAGGTGATCAAGCGCGAGCGGCGTGACGCGGCGGAGTCCGGCATCACGATCCACCACCTGTCCGGCAGCGATCTGACCGAAGCGGTGTGGGATGACTTCTTCGCCTTCTACATGGACACCGGCTCGCGCAAATGGGGCCGCCCCTACCTCACGCGTTCGTTCTACTCGATGATCGGCGAGACCATGGCCGATCAAATTCTCCTGGTGATGGCCAGGCGCAACGGCCGCTACATTGCCGGGGCGATCAACTTCATCGGGGCCGACACTCTGTTCGGCAGGCACTGGGGCGCGATCGAGCACCACCCCTTCCTGCATTTCGAGGTCTGCTACTATCAGGCCATCGACTATGCGATCACCCACAAGCTCAAGGCGGTCGAGGCCGGCGCGCAGGGCGAGCACAAGATCGCGCGCGGTTATGTCCCCGTGACGACCTATTCCTCACACTACATTGCCGATCCCGGCCTGCGCCGCGCGATCGCCGATTATCTCAAACACGAACGCGCCTACGTGGACGCCGCAGGCCGCGAGCTTGAAGCGCTCGCGCCTTTTCGCAAAACTGACGAGCAAGACTGAAGACTGCGACTGACGACCTGGAGTGACAACAATGCCGGCTTACGACCCCAACAACATCTTTGCGAAAATCCTGCGTGGCGAGTTTCCGTGCTACAAGGTCTATGAGGATGATCGCGCGCTCGTATTCCTCGACATCATGCCGCGCGCTCCAGGCCACGCGCTGGTGATCCCGAAAAGCGCCGCGCGCAATGTCCTCGATATAGCGCCGGATGACCTCGCGCATGTTGCAAAAATCGCGCAGAAGGTCGCCAAGGCCGGCATGACGGTGTTCGAAGCCGATGGTGTGACGATCCAGCAATTCAACGAGACCGCCGGCGGACAGGTGGTGTTCCACCTGCATGTGCATGTGATCCCGCGCAAGGAAGGCGTGATGATGAAACCGCCGGCCAGCGAGAAGGAAAAGCCCGAGACGCTTGCCGAACAGGCCAGGAAACTCGCGGCGGCGATGCAGGCCGCGGCCTGACTTACGGCCGCAGGAGGAGCGCGCCGATGACGAGAACCGCTTCGCCGGTGGCTACGCCGGCGAAGACCGACCGACGGAAGACGATAAAGCCCGCAAAGCCTGCCGCCATGGCGACGAGCCGCACCGACAGCGGCACCGAGGCGAGCGCGCCCGGCGCAAAGAAGATCAGCTTGGCGATGACGGCGGCCAGCACACCGGTCGCCACCGCCCTCACCCAGACCAGGATTTCCGAGCCTTCATCGACGCCGCGCGCAACTGCAAAGCCCAGCCAGCGCCAGACTTCGTTCGGCAGAAAGCCGGCCAGAACCAGAGCGAGATAGGGCCAGAGTTCGGATGTGGTGAGCGTCATCGCAGGCCTGCGCGCACGCGATGAATGACATAGGCCAGCGTACCGCCGCCGACGCCCGCCCACATTACGTCGAGTTCGATATTGCGGTAGGCCAGCACAGGCCCGAGGACGAGACCGAGCAGCAGTGCCAGCCTGTCGACGAGGAATTTCGAGTTGCGCGCGATCGACACGAGAAACGACATCGGCGTCAGGAACAACAAGGCCGCGGTGAAAAGGACCGGCAGCCGCGCGGCGAGATAATAGCCGGCGACGGTCGCGATCAGCGCGGACAACATGTAGCCGGAGGCAAGCCCGTTCACAAACGGAACGCGGCGCTCGATCGGCATTTGCGGCGCAATCCGCATCGACTCCACCCACATGCTGACGGCCGTGAAATGCGCCGGCAGAAGCAGTTGGCGCGATGACGTCTTCGGACCGCGCAGGATCGGCATCAACGACACGACCATCGGCAGAAGACGTACGCCGCTGAGGCCGACGGCGATCGCCGCTTCGATCAACTGCGCGCCGCCGCCCAGCGTCGAAATAAGAATGACCTGCGCCGGCCCCGCCCAGACCAGGAGCGTCGACAGCGTCACCCACAGCAGGCTGAAATTGAAGTCGTAAGCCAGCGCGCCGATGCCGATATAGGTCCCGAACAGGACGTAGGCGAACACCGAAACTGCGGCCTGGCGCAAACCACCGAGATAGGCAGCGGCGTTACTCGCAAAATCGATGGGATAGGTGCCCGGCATCGCCCGCACCATGCGGCGACGATGCGAGTCACGCAACGCCGGACAGTCTCATGTCGGCTATGCGCGAAATCACGCCAAGGGTATGAGCCGCGGCGGATGCAACTGCTGCGTTCTCGCCATGCCGCCAAAGACCCCTGCTAATTTCCAAATGACACAGCCTATCGTTCTTGTTATGTTCTATTTAGAGATTTGGGGAGGTGTGACGTGGCTGACGAACTTGTTTTGTATTCCAACCCGATGTCGCGGGGACGGGTCGCTCGCTGGATGCTGGAAGAGGTCGGCGTCCCCTATCGGACCGAGATGCTGGACTTCGCGGCGATGAAGGCGCCGGATTACCTGGCGATCAATCCCATGGGAAAGGTGCCGGCGATCAGACACAACGGTCAGGTCGTGACCGAATGCGCGGCGATCTGCACTTACCTTGCCGATGTCTTCCCGCATGCCCGGCTCGCCCCGGCCCTGCCGGAACGCGGCGATTATTATCGCTGGCTGTTCTTCGCCGCCGGCCCGCTGGAATATGCGGCCAGCAATCGCGCGCTCGGCTTCGAGCCGCCGGCCGAAAAGCAGGCCATGATGGGATACGGCAATTACCAGATGACGATCGACATGCTGGAAAAGGCCGTGTCGGCACATCCCTATATTGCCGGCAACAGTTTTACGGCGGCCGACGTCTATGTCGGGTCGCATGTCGCCTGGGGCATGCAGTTCGG
>JAEYVN010000488.1 GCA_023431725.1 Pseudomonadota bacterium | reverse complement strand
CTCGTGTGAGACACAATCCGACGTTGCTGCGCTTGAACTGGCGCTGAGCGAGGGGGCGACGTGACTGCGCAAGCATTGCTTTATCTGGAGGATTTCTATCCCGGCCAAACCTTTGAATCGCGATCCGAGTTGGTCACCGCAGACGCGATCAAGGCTTATGCCGCGCAGTTCGATCCCCAGCCGTTCCATATCGACGAAGCAAGCGCCGCGAATACGTTTTTCAAGGGGCTTGCGGCCAGCGGTTGGCATACCGCATCAATCACCATGCGGCTCCTGACCGATGGCGGTTTGCCGATTGCCGGCGGGATCGTCGGGGCCGGCGTCGAAGATCTCCGGTGGCCGCGCGCCGTGCGCCCGGGCGATACCTTGCGGCTCGTGTCTGAAGTGCTGGAAACGCGGCCGTCGAGATCGCGACCGGAACAGGGTCTGGCGAAGGTGCGGACCACGACCTTCAATCAGAACGGCGAGCCCGTGCAGATCATGACGTCGAATCTGGTGGTGCCCCGAAAGGCGGCGCGCTAAGACGGCGCCGGAGCGCCCGCGGCGGGCGCGCAGCTACGCAAAGGTCGAGCCGCATTGGTGTCGTCTGGTTCCACACGCGACGTCCCGGAATGGTTGGTGTCCGGCGGCATTCTGGTTCTGATTCTTGTCGCATTCATCTTCGACATCTTCACGCCACCGGATGATGTAACGGTCTGCTTTATCTATTCCGTTATTCTCGCGCTCGCGATTTTCAGCCGCTACCGGTCCGCCTATTGGTTCGCGGCCCTGACGACCGTTCTGTCGGTGCTGGGCTCATTTTTTTCCCCGCCGCCGGATGCCTTGCATGTGGTGTTTTTCGCCAACCGCGCGATCGCGATCATATCGCAATGGATCATCGCGTTTCTGGTGACGAACCGGAAGAAAACCGAAGCGCGCATGCAGGCCGATCTCGATGAGCAAAAAGCGAATGCCGAAACCAGCCGCCGCTTCCTGGACGTTCTTTCGCACGAGATCGGTACGTCGCTGACGACGGTCGATGGACAGGCGTTTTTGTTGAAGCGAAGCTTTGCCGACGGCGACAAAAACGTTGTTCGTGCGGACAAGATCCGTGCAGCGGTCCGTCATATCCAGGCGATCGTGCAGCAGGTCCATCTCGCATCCGAAGTCGGCGAGCGGGCTGCGGAACTGCATATCGATGCGATCGATTTGCGTGCGCTCGTCGAAGATATCGTGCTTGATGCGAATAACGAGGCAGTAACGATCGATACGGACCTGGCCGGATTGCCGAAAAAAATTGCAGGCGATCCGGATATGGTGCGTCAGGTCATCGAAAATATTCTCTCCAATGCGGTGAAGTTCTCTCATGCCGACGGCGTGGTGTTCGTCCGCGGTGCGACCCAGCAGGGCTGTGCGGTCCTGACCGTGCGGGATCACGGGCGGGGAATCCCGGACGATGAGAAAGGCAAGATCTTCTCGCCTTATTATCGCGCGCGTAACAGTCGCGGCAGCCATGGAGCCGGTATCGGCTTGTATGTCGTCAAGCAATTCGTTGAAACACATGGTGGCACGATCCATATAGACAGCACGCTGGGCGAGGGCACAGCGGTCAAGATCACTCTGCCAATCGAGAATCCGCCAAAAGATGACGTCCGTGACGAAACCGCACATCCTCTGCATTGAAGACGATGCTGATACCTGCGAGCTTCTGATGGAGGTTCTCACGGGTGATGGCTTCATCGTTTCGACGGTGCAGACAGGAAATGCCGGCTTGTCTGCGCTGGAGGGCAAACCCGATCTCGTTCTCTGCGATATCGATCTGCCGGACGTGTCCGGCTTTGAAGTGCTGGAGCGCATTCGATCCGGCAATCTTCTGTCGTTGGGTGTGCCGTTCATCTTTCTCACGGCATTCTCACAGCGTGCGCACCAGATTCACGCGCGGCAATTGGGGTGCGATGATTACGTCACAAAGCCGATTGACTTCGAATTGCTGGCGGCCATCATCCGTCATCGGCTGAGCGCGGTCGCCGAACGAAAGGCCGACACAACGGAATTGAAGCTGACCGATCGGGAGCTTGAAGCGCTGACCTGGGTGGCGCGCGGGAAGTCATCTGCCGATATCGCCGTGATCCTGAGTATCAGCGAAAGAACGGTCAATTTTCATATGGATAATGCGATGCGGAAAGCTGGCGTTTCGACCCGCGTTCAGGCTGCGGTCAAATGCGCCGTGCTGGGACTGATCAATCCATAGGCGGCCCTTCGAAGCAGAACCTGTCAACCTTGACAGGTACCCCCCATGTCACCAGACCGTCACAGTTGGCCACATTTTCACAATGAGGCCCTCCGATGTCATCCCTTGTGCTTATGGCTCTGTACGCGGTCGTCGCATTCGCACTCCAAGCGGTGACGATCGGTTTGATTTTCATATTTGAAAGTGTGCTCGGCGGATGGAGCGGGGTATTGTTCGTTACCCTCTACTTCCTGATGTTCTGGGTGGCGTGGCCGATCGCCTTGCGATTGACCGAGCCGAAAGAGCAGACCGTTTCCGGCGCTCAGAAAGCCTGATACGCGCTATCGTGCCTGATCGCGACGATTTCGGATCGGCTGGTCCGATGCGTCGCGTTTGTTTCTCGATATTGGATCGTGATGATGCCGAAGGCTGATGGGCAGCTTTCGGCATTGTGCTTTGACGGCTTATCAGGCCGCGCTTTTCTTGCCCCAAAGACGCTGTGAAGCGATATCGGCGCCGTCGCGCAGCGACTTGAGCTTCAGCCACACGATCGGTTCCACCACCCATTCACGATTGGTGAACGTGCCGAAACCGCAATCGGTCGAGGCAATCACGCGCTCGCGGTCGCCGACCGCGGCGACAGCTTCTTCGATGCGACGTGCCACCACTTCGGGGTGTTCGACAAAATTTGACGTGGTTTCGATCACGCCGGGAATCAGCAGCATATTTGCCGGCAGCGGATGCTGCTTGAACGCGGTGTATTCGTGCGCATGCCGCGGGTTGGAGAACTCGATCGACAGGGCGCCGACTTTCGCCTGATAGAGCGCTGGCAGGATCTTCGCCAACGGCACATCGTGAATGTGCGGACCTTCCCAATTGCCGTAGCAGATGTGGAGACGCACCCTATCCGCGGGAATGCCGTCGATGCCTTTGTTGATGGCCGCGACCTGCTTCTCCACTGCCTTCACGAAATCGGCTTCGGACAGGTCGCGATGGAACATCGTGCGGTCCATCGCCAGATCGGGCGCATCGATCTGCAGTAACAAGCCGGCCTTGTGGATCGCCTGATATTCATGGGCCATCTCGCGTGCCAGGGCGTCGAGATAGTCGTCGTTGGTCTTGTAATGCGCGTTGAGCATCGTCGATGCGATGATGCCGGGCGAAGCGGACGTCATGAACATTTCCGGAAACGTCTTGCCGGCAATATTTTTCACGCGGGCGAGTTCGCTCTCGATCGGCTTGATGTCGAGATACTTCACCGGGCCCTGGGCTTCCGGCGCATTCTGCTGCTTCGACGTGTGCGGGAAACGGTGGGTGAGGTACTTCACGAGTTCGGGGAATTCCTCAAACTCCATGCCGCGCCGGCGTTTGGAAATGCCGGCAAAGCCGGACATGCGCTGCGGTACATAGGTCTGGAAGCCGACCCGCTGCTGTTCGCCGTCGTTGCCGATGTCGATGCCCGCTGCGGCCTGCTTCTCGACAACATGGCGGACGGCCTTGTCCATTTCCGCGTTCATCTCGGCGGCATCGAAGGCTTCGCCGGCTTCGCGCCGAACCAGCATGTCGGACAGCTTATCGTTACGTGGCAGGCTGCCGACATGGGTCGTCAGAATGCGGTCTTGGCTTAACAGCATAGGCAGTCTCTCCCCGATTTGGTTTTTCGAATTGTTGTGCTGGCCGTAGCACAGGAGATCATTTGGGCAAAAACGGAACGTTGCCCAACGATCTAGGTCGCCTGCCCACCCGGATGACAATGGCTGTTGACGGGCCAAACGCGACATGCATTATAATTCATCTAAATGTGAGGCTGCCCGTCGTGGTGGTTCGCCAATAACAAGAAATATTCAGCGGGAAGAACAATGGCTCAAGCAGCGGCGTCTTCAGGACGCGTGGATCATGGCATGCGTGTAACCCCGGAGATTCCGCGCGCCTATAATTTCGCCAGCGATATCCTCTCGATGAATCTTGCCGCCGGCCGGGCCAACAAGCCGGCCTTCGTCGACTCGCGCGGGAGCTGGACCTACCACCAGCTGGCCGACCGCGCGGCGCGTTTCGGCGCCGCCTTGCGGGCCAAGGGTGTCCGCCGTGAAGAGCGCATCCTGATCTGCTTGCTCGACACCATCGACTGGCCGACCGCATTCCTGGGCGCACTGAAGGCCGGCGTGGTGGCAATCCCGGTCAATACGCTGATGACCGAGGCCGATTACGAATTCATGCTGGCCGACAGCCGCGTGACGATGCTGGTCGTGTCCGATGCGCTGTATCCGAAATTCGAGAAGCTGATCGCGAATGCGCCCGATCTGAAGCATGTCGTGGTGTCTGGTGGTGACGCGCATGGTCACGACAGTTTCGAGTCGCTCATCGCTTCGGCCGAGCCGGAGGATTACACCGCGCCGACCACGCGCGATGACATCGCCTTCTGGCTGTACACGTCCGGTTCGACCGGCAAGCCGAAAGGCGCCGTACATGTGCATGCGAGCCTGAAGCTCACCAATGATCTTTATGCCGCGCCGATCCTTGATTTGCGCGAAAGCGATGTCTGCTACTCGGTCGCAAAGCTGTTTTTCGCCTATGGCCTCGGCAACGCGCTGACCTTCCCGATGTCGGTCGGTGCAACGACAGTGCTGCTGGATGAGCGACCGACACCCGACAGCGTGTCGGCGCTGCTGCGGAAGCATCCGGTCACCGTGTTTTACGGCGTGCCGACGTTCTATGCGGCGTTTCTCGCCAGCAATGTTGCGCCCGCGCGCAGCGAGGTGAAATTCCGCCGCTGCGTGTCCGCCGGTGAGGCGCTGCCTGAGGATGTCGGCAAGCGCTGGAGCGAGAAATACGGTTGCGACATTCTGGATGGCATCGGTTCGACCGAGATGCTGCACATCTTCCTGTCGAACGCGCCGGGTGCGCTGAAGTACGGCACCACGGGCAAGGCCGTGCCCGGCTATGAACTCAAGCTGATCGACGACAATGGCCAGCCGGTGCCGGCTGGCGCTATGGGCGAACTGCTGATCCGCGGCCCGTCCAGCGCGATCATGTACTGGAATAACCGCGAGCAATCGCGCCGCACCTTCATGGGCGAATGGACGCGATCGGGCGACAAATACGTCCAGGACGAGGATGGTTACTACGTCTATTGCGGCCGCAATGACGACATGCTCAAGGTCTCGGGGTTGTATGTCTCGCCCTTCGAGGTGGAAGGCGCGTTGCAGACCCATGTCGATGTTCTTGAATGTGCGGTCGTTGCCTGGCTCGATGCCGATGGTCTGATCAAGCCGAAGGCGTTCATCGTTTTGAAGGATCAGGGCAAGGCCTGCGACGAACTGGCGCGTCTGCTGCAGGATCACGTCAAGGCCAAGCTTGCGCCGTTTAAATATCCGCGCTGGATCGAATTTCGTGCCGATCTGCCCAAGACCGCGACCGGAAAGATCCAGCGCTTCAGGCTGCGCATGGAGGCGTCGAGCTGATGCGTTAAACTTGAGCGGCGATCGCATCGCGATGACCGCTTGATGGTCTTTCCGTTATTCTTTCAGTTGAATATGATGAAATGGAACGCCTGCACAGGGGCGGCCTAATAAACCGGAGGAACTACAATATGCGAACAATGATTGCGGCCGGCGCGGTTCTTGCGCTCGCGGCGGGGCCCGCCATGGCCCAGAACAAGACCGTGAAAATCGGATTCGTCTCCACCTTCAGCGGGCCGACCGCGGTGATCGGCGCCGACATGCGTAATGCGTTCGAGCTCGCGCTCGATCACATGGGCCGCAAGATGGGCGGTCTGCCGGTCGAAGTCATTTACGAAGACGACATGCAGAAGCCGGATATCGGCAAGCAGAAGACCGAGAAGCTGCTGCAATCCGACAAGGTCGATTTCATCGCCGGTTACATCTGGTCGAACGTGCTGCTCGCATCATTGAAGCCGGCGGTCGATGCGCAGACCTTCATCATCAGCGCCAATGCCGGCCCGTCGCAGATTGCCGGTGAACTGTGCTCGCCGTTCTTCTTCTCGACCTCCTGGCAGAACGACCAGACCCCGCAGGCTGTCGGCGAATACATGAACCAGAAGGGCGTGAAGAGCGTCTATCTGATCGGACCGAACTACGCCGCCGGCAAGGACATGCTGTCGGGCCTTGCTTCGACCTTCAAGGGCAAGGTGGTCGGTCAGGACC
>JAEYVN010000135.1 GCA_023431725.1 Pseudomonadota bacterium | reverse complement strand
CGCCATCCGTGGCGATGCTGACGCGCTCGATGCGCGCCGATCTCGGCGTGATGATTTCGGCCTCGCACAATCCGTATGACGACAACGGCATCAAGCTGTTCGGTCCCGATGGCTACAAGCTGTCGGACAGCGTCGAATTGGAGATCGAGAGCCTGCTCGAGCAGGATATGTCCCGGCGTCTTGCCAAGTCGGCCGATCTCGGCCGGGCCAAGCGTATCGAAGGCGTGCAGGATCGCTATATCGAATTCGCCAAGCGCACGTTGCCGCGCGATCTCTCCTTCGATGGTCTGCGCGTGGTGATCGATTGCGCCAATGGTGCCGGTTATCGCGTGGCGCCCGATGCGCTGTGGGAGCTGGGGGCTGAAGTCATTTCGATCGGCGTCGATCCGGATGGCTTCAACATCAACAGGGATTGCGGCTCCACCGAGCCGGCCGCGTTGTGTGCCAAGGTGCGCGAAGTGCGCGCCGATGTCGGCATTGCGCTCGACGGCGATGCTGATCGCGTCCTGATCATCGATGAGAAAGGCCATGTGGTCGATGGCGACCAGCTCATGGCTGTCATCGCCGGCAGCTGGAAAGAGGATGGCCGGCTGACCAAGGATGGCGTGGTCGCGACCGTCATGTCCAATCTCGGTTTCGAGCGGCACCTGAAGGACCTCGGGCTGAACCTCGCCCGCACGCCGGTCGGCGACCGCTATGTGCTCGAACACATGCGCGAGCATGGTTTCAACCTGGGCGGCGAACCGTCGGGCCACATCATCCTGTCGGATTACACCACGACCGGCGACGGCCTCGTCGCCGCCCTGCAGGTGCTGGCGGTGGTCCAGCGGCAGGGCAAGCCGGTGTCCGAAGTCTGCCACCGCTTCGAGGCGCTGCCGCAGATCCTCAAGAACGTCCGCTACAAGAAGGGCGCTCCGCTGGAAGACGCCAAGGTGAAGGGCGTGATCTCGGGTGCGCAGGAGCGCCTGAACGGCTGCGGCCGTCTGGTCATCCGTCCGTCGGGCACGGAACCGGTGATCCGGGTGATGGCCGAGGGCGACGATCAGTATCTGGTCGAAGAGGTGGTCGACGAAATTGTCGACGCCCTGACCCAGGCGGCAGCCTGAGGCGCAGTTTCTGAGGGCTAGGGACGCCACGCTCCCGGATTTCCGGACAATTTCCGGGAATCCGGCCCAAATTTTCGGTGGCCGCGCCGGCCGCCCGAATCACGGACGCTTAGTTTAGATAACGTATAAATCGGTGCTTTTCGCTTTGCGGTAACGGCTTTGGCCCTGCTATCGATGGTTTCAGATTGAACTATCGAGCTGGCCTGTCCTGCCTGAGTGCCGATGATTGTCTGTTCCTGCAACGTCCTGACCGACACCGCCATCCGTACGGCCTGCCACGCGGCGAAGCCGCGAACGACCGGCCAGGTTTATGGATGCCTTGGTTGCAGCGCCCAGTGCGGCCGCTGCGCCCGGACCATCAAGGCGATCATGGATCAGGCGCTTGGCGGCGCCTGCACCAGCGGTTGCTCGGTCTGCCCGCGGGCTGGTGAGCCGCTTCCTGCGGAAACCGACGAAGCCGCCTGAAACCTCACACAGTCTTGATTGTTGATGGCCTGCCGTTCGGCGGGCCAAACGCGCTTGCATCGGCAAGTTCCCTTGTTTAGAAAGAATCCAAACTGATTTTGCAATGAAAGCTGGAGTGCGCAGGCCATGAAGGGCGATGCCAAGGTCATCGAATATCTGAACAAGGGGTTGCGCAGCGAACTGACGGCCATCAACCAGTATTGGCTGCATTACCGCATCCTCGATAACTGGGGCTTCAAGGAACTGGCGAAGAAGTGGCGCGAGGAATCGATCGAGGAAATGCACCATGCCGACAAGTTCGCCGAGCGCATCCTGTTTCTCGATGGCTTCCCGAACATGCAGGTTCTCGACCCGTTGCGCATCGGACAGACCGTCAAGGAAGTGATGGAATGCGATCTCGCCGCCGAGATAGACGCGCGCAACCTGTATCAGGAGGCCGCGACCCATTGTCATTCGGTGAAGGATTACGTGTCGCGTGATCTGTTCGAAAAGCTGATGAAGGACGAGGAAGATCACATCGATTTCCTCGAGACTCAGCTCGGTCTGATCGAAAAGGTCGGCGTCGAATTGTACTCGCAGAAACACATGGGCGGCCTGGACGACTGAAAGCGTCCAGCGATACGAATTCCGAATATCGCAGCGCGGCGAACACAGTTTCGCCGCGCTTTTTTAATGCACGATTCATCAAGTTTAACAGCAGCTTCATCATCGTTTATGTTTCATGAATTTTCGCGGTGAACGCGCCGTGAAGGCCGGCATGCAATGGTGACAATCGTTAAATCTCACAGTTAAAAATCAAGGTTAAGTAGCGCTTAAGCAATTGCTGCCATCCTCACGTGCATGAGTTTTGTCGTGTGAGGATGAGTCATGAAGAAAATTCAAACGTGCTTGATTGCAGGGATGGCCGCCGCGGCGATCACGTCGCACGCCGAAGCTGCTGACATGCCGATGGTCTACAAGGCCGCGCCGGTGGTGGTGAAGGAATTCAGCGGCTGGTATCTGCGCGG
The DNA here is from genome assembly GCA_023431725.1 of Pseudomonadota bacterium. Lineage (GTDB taxonomy): Bacteria > Pseudomonadota > Alphaproteobacteria > Rhizobiales > Xanthobacteraceae > Pseudorhodoplanes. The sequence goes on along the minus strand of JAEYVN010000135.1, from coordinate 680 downwards.
CGATATCGGCATGACGAACCAGAAGGTGAAGTCGATCGACAACGCGTTGTTCACTCCGGACGTGCTGGTCGTGAACAAGGAATTTGACTCCGGCCTGCTGTTCGGCCTCGGCGTCGGTTATCAGTTCAACAACTGGTTCCGCGCCGATGTGACCGGCGAATATCGCGGCAAGACCGCGTTCCGCGGTCTCGATCTTTATCCGGGCGGTGCGAACGATTACTTCGGCAACAAGTCCGAGTGGCTCGTGCTCGCCAATGCCTATGTCGATCTCGGTACGTGGTGGTGCGTCACGCCGTTCATCGGCGCCGGTATCGGCTTCTCGCAGAACACGATCAGTAATTTCCGTGACGTGAACGTGCCGAACGCCGGCATCGCCTATGCGAACAATCATTCGCAGTGGGAGATGGCCTGGGCGCTGCATGCCGGTCTTGCCTACAAGGTCAACAGCAACTTCACCGCGGAACTGTCGTATCGCTATGTCAATCTCGGTGACTTCCAGTCCGGCGACCTCATCGCCTATGACGGCACCAACAACATCAACAATCCTATGGTCTTCAAGAACGTCAGTTCGCAGGACGTGAGGTTGTCGCTGCGCTGGGCGCTCGGCGCGTCCGATTATGCGCCGGTGTCGGCTCCGTTCTACGCGCCGCCGCCGCCGCCGGCCTATAATCCGATGCCGG
>JAEYVN010000128.1 GCA_023431725.1 Pseudomonadota bacterium | reverse complement strand
CCATCACATGCAGTGCCTGAATGTCATAGGCTTCCGGCATGAAGCGGAGCGCAAAGGCTGCGGGCACAAGGCCCGGTCCGACGAAATAGGCCCCAACCTGGTAGAGCTCCTTGGCGCGCAGGCCGAGGATCTTGCCGGTCTCGTCGAGCGCCATTTCACCGTACATGACCATCTCCCGACCATGGCGATCAGTCAGCAGACTTTCGGTGCGCGTCGCCACCCATTTCACCGGACGGCCAATGCGCTTCGACGCCCACAGCACCACGCAGTCGTCGGGGAACGGACTCCCCTTCAATCCGAAGCCACCACCGACGTCAGGCGAGATCACGCGTATTTGGCTCTCAGCACAATGGAAGATGTGCGACAGCTCCATCCGCACGCCATGCGGGTTCTGCGAGGACGTATAGAGCGTGTATTGGTCGTCCGCTTCGCTGTAGTCGCCGATAGCCACGCGCGGCTCCATCGCGTTGGGCGCCAGGCGATTATGTTCGACGCGAAGTTTGACGTGATGCTTGGCTTTAGCAAAGGCGGCATCGGTCGCGGCCTGATCGCCGAACATCAATCCAAAGGCCCAGTTGCCCTTCTGATTATCGTCATAAACCTTCGGCGCACCCTCGTTGGCAGCCTCTTCCAGATCGGAGACCGCCGGCAATTCCTCATACTCTACCTCGACCAGATCGGCGGCGTCGCGCGCCTGCATCAGCGTTTCGGCGATGACAAAAGCCACCCGGTCGCCGACAAAACGGACGCGATCATGGTTGATCAATTGCTGCCAGGTACGAAAACCGGCCGGCGCGCCGACTTCTTCCGGCATCGGATGTGCAGTGAGTGCACCGAGCTTGTCGGCGATGACATCGGCGCCGGTCAGGACAGCCAGGACCCCCGGTGACGCTATGGCCTTCGATGTATCGACTTTGAGAATTTTTGCGTGTGCATGCGGGGACCCGATGGCAACCGCGTAAGCCTGGTTCGGCAGATTGATGTCTTCGACATAACGGCCTTTGCCGGTCAGAAACCGCTGGTCTTCAACCCGTTTGACTGCCTGCCCGATGCCAAATTTGGCCATTCCATCCCCCTAAAAGATTCTCATTCTTGCTCCAACGATAACGCCAAGGTGGGTGTTGGGACAATCACCGAAATTGGTGGGCAGACACCTTCGTCTGCGACCAAGTTACCCCCAAATGTACGCGAATATGGCTCGGGTGGCCGATGGACGAAGTACAAACAAATTGGCGCGAGCTTCCGAACTTATTGCAGCGCAAAACGTTAACGCCTGTCACGGAGGCCCAACTGCATGCGAATTGCTCAGATTGCACCGCTGATGGAGAGCGTTCCGCCAAAGACTTACGGTGGTACGGAACGTATTGCCCACTTCGTGACCGAGGAATTGGTCAAGCTCGGACACGAGGTCACGCTGTTCGCGAGCGGCGATTCCGTAACGGCCGCTGAACTGGCGCCTTGTGTGCCGCGTGCGCTGCGGCTCGAGCCCAAAATCCGCGATATCATTCCATATTACATGCTGATGCTCGATCGCGTTTTTCAACGCGCCGACGAATTCGACATTTTCCACTTTCATATTGATCAGTTTCATTTCCCGCTCTTCCGCAACCTGAGCGGACGAACCATCACGACCTTGCATGGCCGCCAGGATCTGCCGGACCTCCTCGCGCTTTACGTCGGCTTTACTGAAATGCCGTTGGTATCGATATCGATGGAGCAGCGGAAACCCATCCCGAAGGCCAACTTCGTCGCCAATATTCCACACGGGCTGCCGCTCGATATGCATCGGCTTGTCGACAAACCGCGCGGGGGCTATCTGGCCTTCCTCGGCCGCATCGCACCGGAGAAGCGGCCGGACCGTGCAATTGAAATTGCGCGCGCCCTCGGCATGCCTTTGAAGATTGCGGCCAAAGTCGATCGCGTGGACGAGGCCTACTTTCGCGAGACGGTCGCGCCGATGCTGGCCGACAGTCCGAATGTCGAGTTTATCGGCGAAATTACCGAACGACAGAAAAGCCAGTTTGTGGGCGAAGCCAACGCTGTTCTGTTCCCGATCGATTGGCCGGAACCGTTCGGCCTGGTCATGATCGAAGCGATGGCCTGCGGCACGCCCGTCGTGGCGTTTCGTTGCGGTTCTGTACCCGAAGTGATTGAGGACGGCGTCACCGGCGCGATCGTCGACACCCTTGAAGAAGCGATTGCTGCAGTGCCACGCGCCATAGCGCTCGATCGCCGCAATATTCGCCGCCGCTTCGAACAACGATTTTCTGCCACACGAATGGCAAAGGACTATGCTGATGTCTATCAGCAGCTGTTGTCTGAGGCAGGACGCGACAACAACTGGCTGAAGGATGAACCACGACGTTCTGGGATGCGTTTGGCTGCGGGACCGTAAACATTGCATCGACTGAAAGATCACACATCAAAAGAACAGCACTCCACCGTTGCACTGGTCGAGCAGGTCGCAGAGGTACCGTTTTATATTCCTGCGACCGGACCATCGACCCGCCCGCGCCGCAATCTCAAGCACGACGATTGCTTTGCCATTTTTGATAGTCACGGCGACATCGGCGCCAGCCCAGGCGGTCCTGATGGCATTTACTGCCGTGATACGCGATTTCTCGGGCAACTCGAACTGCTCCTGAATGGCAACCAGCTGTTGCTTCTGGGCTCGAACGTTCGCGACGACAACGCGCTCCTGACGGTCGACCTGACCAACCCGGACATTTATTTCGAAAACCGGCTGGTGCTGGCCAAAGACACCCTGCACATCATCCGCACGATCTTCCTCTGGAACAACACGGCCTACCAACGCCTTCGCATCCAGAACCATGGCAATCAGGTTGTGCATGCCGTACTCGGATTGTCGTTCTCAAGCGATTTTGCCGATCTGTTCGAAGTGCGCGGCATGCGCCGCGACAAACGCGGTAGCGCGAGCAGCAGAATCCTGGGGGACAGTCAGGTGCGGCTTCACTACAAGGGTCTCGATCATGACGTGCGATGCGCTATCCTCAGCTTCGAGCCGGATCCGGATCGGCTTTCGACCAGCATCGCCTCATATTCTCTGTCGCTCGAGCCAGGAGAATTCAAGGCTCTCGACCTGACCGTTGAATGCCGAAGCGATGACCACCATCCGGATTATCACCCGTTCCGCCGCGGCATGCGCGCCGCGCTCCAGGAGCGAAAAATTTCCAGCCGCGGCAATACGATTATTACGACGTCGAACGACATCTTCAATGAGGTGATATGCCGTTCCATGTCGGACCTCGACATGCTGGTGACGCAGACCGAGCAAGGTCCCTACCCTTACGCCGGTATTCCCTGGTATTCGACCACGTTTGGCCGGGACGGCCTTATCACGGCGATCCAAACGCTCTGGTATCGTCCCGAAATCGCACGCGGCGTATTGCGCAGGCTCGCGGCTCTCCAAGCTCATACATTCGACCCGATGGCGGATGCCGAGCCAGGCAAAATCTTGCACGAGATGCGCAGCGGCGAGATGGCCAACCTGCGCGAGGTGCCGTTCAAGCTCTATTATGGGAGTGTCGATTCCACACCACTTTTCGTGCTGTTGGCCGGGTTGTACTTTGAACGGACCGGCGACATCGCGCTCCTACGTGAGCTATGGCCTAACATCGAAGCCGCGCTGCAATGGATTGACGGCCCCGGAGATCCCGACGGCGACGGCTTCGTCGAATATCATCGCAGCAACGACGACGGTCTCGTGAACCAGGGATGGAAGGATTCTCACGATTCCATTTTCCATGCGGATGGTTCAATGGCAGCGGGGCCGATCGCCCTGTGTGAAGTACAAGGTTACGTCTACGCCGCAAAAAAAAGCGCCGCGGATTTGGCGAGGCGACTGGACCGCCATACGCAAGCCGCCGATCTCGAAAAAGCGGCCGATAGGCTCAAGAAGAACTTCGAGGCGGCATTCTGGTGCGATGACATAGGCACCTACGCACTCGCGCTCGACGGGAAAAAAAACCGCTGCAGCGTTCGCAGCTCGAACGCAGGACAAGTCCTGTTCAGCGGGATCGCTTCGCCGGAGCGCGCCAATCTTGTCGCCCTCCAGCTCATGCAGCCGTCGTTCTTCTCAGGATGGGGCATCCGCACGATCGCGCGCGAAGAGGCTCGTTACAATCCGATGTCCTATCATAATGGATCGGTCTGGCCGCACGACAACTCGCTGATCGCCGCCGGGTTTGCGCGCTACGGCCACAAGGCGGCGGTGGGGCGCGTGTTCCGGGGCCTGTTCGACGCTGCGACCTACATGGATCTGCGCCGCCTGCCTGAGCTCTACTGCGGCTTCCGGCGGGCCCGCGGACGTGGCCCGACCCTTTACCCTGTCGCCTGCTCGCCGCAGGCCTGGGCGGCAGGGGCGCCGTTGCAGCTCATCCAGTCATCTTTGGGGCTGCACTTCGACCCCGAAGGGCGCGAGATTGTGTTGCGGAACCCGGAACTGCCATCGTTCATCAACGAAGTCACCTTGCGCGATTTGAGGATTGGACGATTGAGCGTCGACATCGCCATTTGCCGCCAGCAAACAGGTGTCGCCCTGCACATCTTGCGCAATGACAGTCACGTCAAGGTCAGCGTTTCCTTCACCTGACAGTGTCCCGTAGCGAACTCCTCTCCAAGCGACCATCCTGGCAGCAAAGCGTTTTATAAAACGCCGCAGTTTTGGAACTGACACTTTGCAAGCAAGGCGCTAAATTCAGCCTCTAGAGACTGGCAACGCGCCCTTCGCTATGCCCGGTCAAGGTACTGCCGACAGATTGATCTTCTGCAAGCCATTGCCATGATCCACACACTGTCTCGTCACCTTACCCAATTGGAAGGGGAAGCTATCGTCATCCTGCGAGAGGCGGCCTTAGCCTTCGCGCGACCGGTGTTGATGTATTCGATCGGCAAGGACTCCAGTGTTCTCCTGCACCTGTGCCGAAAAGCCTTCCATCCCAGTCGTATTCCGTTTGCGATCCTCCATATCGACACCACCTGGAAATTCCGCGAGATGATCGCATTCCGCGATCAAACGGCGGCTGAGCTCGATCTTGATCTGATCGTCCACACCAACGAAAAGGCCATTGAGGATGGCATTCATCCGATCAAATCTGGTTCGGCAATCTTTACACGCGAGATGAAGACCCGCGCCTTGCGCGACGCTCTTGAGCTGCATCGCTTCGACGCTGCTATCGGCGGCGCACGCCGCGACGAAGAGCCTTCCCGTTCCAAGGAGCGCATCTTTTCCATTCGCGGGCCCAACCACGCATGGAATCCGCGAGGACAGCGCCCCGAACTCTGGCATCTGTACAATACGAAGATTGCCGCCGACGAGACGATGCGAGTGTTTCCGCTGTCCAACTGGACCGAGCTGGACGTATGGGACTACATCCTCGCCGAGAATATTCCGGTTGTGCCGCTCTATTTTGCCAAGGAGCGTCCGGTTGTCGAACGCGATGGCAGTCTCATCATGATCGATGACGATCGTCTTGAACTCGCCTCCGGAGAAAAGCCCAAGAACGCGCTCATTCGCTTTCGCTCGCTCGGCTGCTATCCGCTCTCCGCCGCCGTCGTCTCGCAGGCAACCACGGTTGCGGACATTGTTCAGGAGTTGCGCACCTCCCGCATGTCGGAGCGGTCCGGACGCCTGATCGATGCCGATGAAACGTCGTCGATGGAGCGCAAGAAACGTGAGGGCTATTTCTGATGCACGCCCCGCTGTCACATGACCGCGACCATCTCCGCTTTCTCGCCTGCGGTGCCGTCGATGACGGTAAATCCACACTGATCGGACGCCTGATGGCGGAAACCGGATCCATCCCCGACGACCAAATGGCGCACCTCACACATTTGTCGAGGAAATTCGGCACTGCAGGCGACAATCCGGATTACGCGCTGGTGCTCGACGGTCTGGAAGCCGAACGCGAGCAAGGCATCACCATCGACGTGGCGTACCGCTATTTCGGCACACCAAAACGTTCCTTCATCGTCGATGATACACCGGGGCACGAGCAATATACCCGCAACATGGTGACCGGCGCATCAAATGCCGAATTCGCACTGATCCTGGTCGATGCCAAAGTTGGACTGACCGGACAGACGCTCCGGCATAGCCGTATCCTCTCGCTGCTGGGCATTCGACGGCTGCTTCTCGCCGTCAACAAGATGGATCTTGTCGATTACGCGGAAACACCGTTCACGGCACTCGCCGCTGAATTTCTCAAGTTTGCATCACAACTGTCCTTCGAGCATGTCGAAGCGATTCCCATCGTTGCCCGCGACGGCGACAATGTCGTCAATCCCGCTACACACATGTCCTGGTACAAAGGCCCGACCGTGCTTGCGCATCTTGAGACCGTGCCGATCTCGACACAGCAACGTGATGCAGCCGCCCGTTTCCATGTGCAATCGGTGCTGCGCACCGAAAGCGGAGGCCGCGCCTATGCCGGCTACGTTTCGTCCGGCAGCCTCGAGACCAATCATCCGATCATAGTCGCCCGCTCGGGCCGTCAGTCTGCCATCAGTCGTATTCACGCCTACCCCTCACAAATCGATCGTGTCGACAAAGGCCAGGCCGTGACGATCGAACTTGCAGATCAACTCGATGTCGGCCGCGGCGATATCATTGCGCCTTCGGATGCCGGCCCCGATGTCGCCGACCAGTTTGCCGCGCATATCGTTTGGCTCGACGAAAATCCTCTCCTTCCCGGCCGAACCTATACCCTGCAGATCGGCACACAATCGGTTGCGGCAACCGTCACCGCACTGAAGCACGGCATCGATATCGAGAACGGCGAACGGACGGCCGTTTCAAAAATGGCGATCAACGATATCGGCTTCTGCAATATTT
>JAEYVN010000101.1 GCA_023431725.1 Pseudomonadota bacterium | reverse complement strand
GGCTCCGGCGGCTACACGCACCGCTATTTCCGCTACGCACGCTCGCGCGAGGATCTGATCGCGCAACGCGATGCGATCGCCGCCTGGTCGCGCCTGACCTATGGCTGGATGGGCCGCACGCCGGATTACAAGGCAAGCTTCACCAATACGCTCGGCGCCAATGCCGACTTCTACGGCCGCTTCGCCGGCAATGCGCGCGCCTGGTACAAGCGCGTGCAGGAGGCGGTGCCGTTCATCAATCACACATTGGCCAATCCGCCGATCGATCGCGACAAGGCGGCCGATGACGTCAAGGATGTCTATGTCAATGTGCAGAAGGAAACCGACGCCGGCATCTATGTCTCCGGCGCCAAGGTGGTCGCCACCTCATCGGCGCTGACGCATTACAATTTCCTTGGCCAGAATCTCGCGGCCGAGATCAACGATGACAGTCTCGCCTGCATGTTCATGGTGCAGATGGACACGCCCGGCATCAAGCTGATCTGCCGGCCGTCCTACGAGATGACCGCGGCGGCAACGGGATCACCGTTCGATTATCCGCTGACGAGCCGGTTCGACGAGAACGACGCGATCTTCATTTTCGACAATGCCTTCATCCCCTGGGAGAATGTGTTCGTCTATCGCGACATTCCGATGCTGAAGCGGTTCTATCCGCAATCGGGCTTTCTCAACGGCTACACCTTCCAGGGCTGCACGCGTCTTGCGGTGAAGTTCGATTTCATTTGCGGCCTTGTACAGAAGGCGTTGCGTGCTTGCGGTACGGAAAACTTTCGCGGCGTGCAGGTGCAGCTCGGCGAGATCATCGGCTGGCGCAATCTGTTCTGGGCGCTGACGGACGCGATGGCCGGCACGCCCGACAAATGGAGCGGCGACTGGCACCTGCCCAACATCAGGGCCTGCACGTCGTATCGCATCTTCGCGACCGAGGCCTATCCGGCGGTGCGCGCCATCATCCAGCAGATCGTCGCTTCCGGGTTGATCTATCTGCCGTCCAGCGCGCGCGATCTGCAGAACCCGGAGACCGCTCAATATCTTGCGCGGTTTGCCCGCGGCTCCAACGGCATCGACTACAAGGAACGCATCAAGATCATGAAGATGCTCTGGGACGCGGTCGGGTCCGAATTCGGCGGACGGCATGAGCTGTACGAACGCAATTATGCCGGCAACAACGAGATCATCCGCATGCAGGCGCTGATGCAGGCGAAGGGCTCGGGCGCGCTGGACGAGATGGAAGCGATGGCTGCGGCCTGCATGGCCGATTACGATGAGAACGGCTGGCGCGATCCGGCCTATCACGGCAACGACGGAATCTCCGTGCTCGACGGCCTGGGGCGGATGAAGCCGTAAAACACGCTTCACGGGTGTGTGTGCCCGTCGGGTCGCGGCGTATGGCCGAGGCCCTTGCCAACCGGTAACCTGCTCATCCGGTCTCAACCGGCTGTTTGCTCTAATTGCCGATAATGGTGTGCGCTTGCCCGTTGCCGGCCAATCGCCGCCGTCCGTCATTGAATTCTGACGATCCCGTTCTCAAATGACGGGACGAGGTACCTTGCATGGCTGATTTTCCCAATAATTGGATGTGGTCCGAGGCGTGCGACATGCTCACCCGGGCCGAGCGGATGCACCGCGAATTCTTCCGGCCGGCGCGGCCGGGTGTGCCGGCCTGGCAGCCACCCATCGACATGCTTGAAACCGAGCGTCAGGTGCTGATCCTTGTGGCGCTGCCGGGCGTTGATCCCGACCAGGTCCAGGCGATCATCGACGGCGCCGATCTTGTCATTGGCGGTGCGCGCGTGTTGCCTCCCGAGCTGCGGACGGCGGTGATCCATCGGATGGAGTTGCCGCAGGGCCGTTTCGAACGACGCATTCCATTGCCACCCGGCCGCTATCGCGATGTGCGCCGGTCGCAGGTGCATGGCTGCATCCTGATCACGCTGGAAAAGGCGGGGGTGTCCCGTGGCTGATAACGAGATGCGTACACTGGAACCGGAATCCGCGACTGAGGCCGGGGTCGCATCGTCATCGACGGCGGCGAGTCTGCCGCCGTTGCCCGCTGATGCGATGATCATCGTGCCGGTGCGCAACTTCGTGCTCTTTCCTGGCTCGGTGATGCCGATCACACTTGGCCGCCAGCGTTCGATCGCGGCCGCTCAGCAAGCGGTGCGCGACCAACGCCAGATTGGCATTCTCATGCAGCGCGAGGCCGGCGAAGAGGAGCCGTCGCCGATCGACATGCATCGCATGGGGACGATCGCCAATGTCGTGCGCTATCTGACGGCGCCGGACGGCTCGCAGCATCTCGTCTGCCAGGGCGAGCAGCGTTTCCAGGCGCTCGAATTTCTGAGTGGCTGGCCGTTCCTGGTCGCGCGCGTGCTTCGCTTGCCGGAGGTCGATGCCAGATCCGCCGATGTCGAGGCGCGGCTGTTGCATCTGCGCGGGCAGGCGATCGAGGCGCTTGAATTGTTGCCGCAGGCGCCACGCGAGATGATCGCGGCGATCCGGGATATCGAAACGGCAGGCCCGCTGGCCGACTTCACGGCGTCCTACATGGACATCAAGCCGGAAGAGAAGCAGGAAATCCTCGAGACCATCGACGTCTCGGCGCGCGTTGACAAGGTCTCGCGCCTGCTGGCGCAGCGCATCGAAGTGCTGCGGCTGTCGGCGGAGATCGGCAAGCAGACCAAGGCAGCGCTCGACGAGCGTCAGCGCGAGGTGCTGCTGCGCGAGCAGATGGCCGCGATCCAGAAGCAGCTCGGTGAGGGCGATGAAGGCAAGGCTGCCGAACTCGCTGAAGTCGAAAAGAAAATCGCCGAAGCCGGCATGCCGAAGGATGTCGAGGATCAGGCGCGCAAGGAATTGCGCCGGCTGCAGCGCATGCCGGACAGCGCCGCCGAATATGGCATGGTGCGGACCTATCTCGACTGGCTGACCGAATTGCCGTGGTCGTTGCCGGAAGAAACGCCGATCGATATCAACGAGGCGCGCAAGGTTCTCGATGCCGATCACTATGGTCTCGACAAGATCA
>JAEYVN010000093.1 GCA_023431725.1 Pseudomonadota bacterium | reverse complement strand
CATTGCCTTGTCGGCGGCGGAACGCATTCTGAAGCCGGGCGGCCGGCTGGTCGTCGTGTCGTTCCATTCGCTGGAAGACCGCATCGTCAAGACCTTCCTCGCCGAGCACAGCCGCGTTGTGGCCGGGTCCCGCCATGCGCCGGAGTTACGTGGCCCGGCTCCGACGTTTGCGGCTTTGACGAAAAAGCCCGTCATCGCCGACGACGAGGAAGTGGCCGCCAATCCGCGCGCGCGCTCCGCCAAACTGCGGGCGGCCGAACGCACCGGCGAGCCGGCGCGCGAGGCGGACATCACCGACCTTCTGCCACGCCTGCCGTCGCTCGGCGATGCGATGCGAGGTGACCGATGATTCTTCGCATCATCCATGCTTCGGTCATTGTCGCGCTGATCGCGGGAGCGACCTACGTTTTCGACATCAAGTTCGAATCCACGATGCAGGCGGAACGGCTGGCCAAGATCCGCGGCGAGATCCGCCGTGAACGCGATGCCATTGCGGTTTTGCGTGCGGAATGGGCCACGCTCGACTCGCCCAGCCGCCTCGAAGGACTTGCCAAGCGCCATCTGCCGCTGAAACCGACCGATGCGCGTCAGTTCGATCAGCTTGCCGATCTGCCGGAACGGCCGAAGCCGCCGTTGTTCGGCGATCAGGCCGACCCGATCGGCGCATTGCTCAGCGTCGAACAGGAGCAGGATATTCCAACCGGCTCGACCGGCGGGCGAGGCGGCCAATGACTGACCGCATGACGCCCAACAAGTCGACGCCGAAGCCAAAGCTCAGCCTCGTCAATCGGCTGCTGTACGGCAATGTCGACCGTGAAGCCAAAGGCCGCGCTCGGATTGGTCTTGCCATCGTTGCCTTCGCCTGCGTCTACGGCGTCATTGGTGGCCGTCTGATTCATCTGGCCTCGACATCGGACGGACCAGGCGTACGACGCGGCGGTGGCGATATCATCGCCACGGCCCGTCCGGACATCCAGGATCGCAACGGCGAAGCGCTCGCGACCGACGTGCGCATGCCGTCGCTGTTTGGTGAGCCGCGCCGCATCATCGATGTGGACGAGGCGGTCGAATTGCTGACGGCAACCGTCCCTGATCTCAATGCCAACGAATTGCGCGACCGGCTGTCGTCCAAGCGCGGCTTCGTCTGGCTGAAGCGTGAGATCACGAAGGAGCAGCAGCGTCAGATCCATCGGCTCGGCATTCCCGGTATCGGCTTCCGTTCCGAGAACAAGCGCGTCTATCCGAACGGCTCGTCGGTGTCGCATCTGATCGGCCATGTGAATATCGATAACCAGGGCATCGCCGGTATCGAGAAATGGCTCGATGGCCGCGGGCTTGCCGATCTGCACTCGCTCGGCTTTGCCAATGACCGTCAGCAGAAGCCGGTCGAACTTGCGGTCGATCTGCGCGTGCAGCACGCGTTACGTTCGGAATTGATCGCCGCGCGCGAGAAATACAAGGCCAAGGCGGCGGCCGGACTGATCGTCGACGTCAACACCGGCGAAATCGTCTCGATGGTGTCGGTGCCGGACTACGACCCGAATGATCCGCGCGAGGCGCTCGACAAGGAACGCATCAACCGTCTGACGACCGGCGTGTTCGAGATGGGCTCGACCTTCAAGGCGCTGACGGTGGCGATGGCGCTCGATTCCGGCAAGATCACGCTGGGTTCGTCGTTCGATGCACGCCACTCGCTGCGTTATGGCAAGTTCAGCATCAACGACTTCCATGCACAGCGTCGCATCCTGACCGTGCCGGAAATCTTCACCTATTCGTCGAATATCGGCACCGCCCGCATGGCGCTGGCCCTTGGTGTCGATCACCACAAGGCCTTTCTGAAGAAGATGGGCCAGCTCGATCGCCTGCGCACCGAAATTCCCGAAAGCGCCGAACCGCTGGTGCCCAAGCGTTGGGGTGAATTGAACACCGTGACCATCGCCTTCGGTCACGGCCTCTCGGTCGCGCCATTGCAGGCGGTCATGGGTATTTCCGCCTTGATGAATGGCGGCAAGCTGATTCCGCCGACATTCCTCAAGCGCACCGAAGCCGAAGCCAATGAACTGGCCAAGCAGGTGGTGAAGCCGGAAACCAGCGAGCGCATGCGCTACCTGATGCGGCTGAATGCCGAGAAGGGCTCGGCCCGTCGCGCCGACGTTGAAGGCTATTATGTCGGCGGCAAGACGGGTACGGCGGAAAAGGTCGTCAACGGCCGTTATTCCAAAAGCAAATTGTTGACCAGCTTCACGGCGGTTCTGCCCGCCGACAAGCCGCGCTATCTGCTTCTGATCATGCTGGACGAGCCGCAGCCGATTCCTGAAACCAAGGGATATGCCACGTCGGGTTGGAACGCGGTCCCGGTTGCAGGTCTTGTGATCTCGCGAGTCGCGCCGCTGCTGGGAATTCAGCCCCGTTTCGACCTGCCGACGGCCGACCGGCAAATTCTCGCCGCGACCGCTTCAACGCGGCGATAAAATGGTGTCTGCTTCTTGCTCGATGTGTGAAAAGCACAAGACAAGATGAGTTGAGGCTTTTCTTGTCCATGCCCCCTTGCCGGATCGGCCGGCTCGTGAAACATCGCAGGAATGAAGCTTTCCCAGATTCTTGAAGGGGTTGCGGAACCCGCGCCCGCAATGGACGCAATCGAGATCGGCGGCGTGACGGCTGACAGCCGCGCCGTGAAGCCGGGCGACCTTTTTGTGGCAATCTCCGGTAACAAGACCGACGGCATGCGCTTTGCTGCCGATGCGGCCAGGGCAGGTGCTGTTGCGATCCTCGCCGATGGTGCGCAGGAGCAGAGCGCATCCGGACTTCCTGTCATCAGCGTTGCCAATGTGCGGCGCGCGCTGTCTCTCGTTGCGGCGAAGCTG
>JAEYVN010000068.1 GCA_023431725.1 Pseudomonadota bacterium | reverse complement strand
TCGAACTGCTTGGGATTCTTGACCAGCTGCATGGCGCCGGAATCGGCGAGCTGATGGTCGAGCTGCACGTCCTTGAATTCGCGGTTATGCACCTGCGTGACGACTTCGTTCCAGAGAACGCCGGTCTTCATCACGTTGCGCTTTTCCATCGAGGTCAGCTTGTTGCGCCGCTTGCGCGCCAGCTCGAAGGCGACACGCGAGATGCGCTCGATTTCGTAGGTGTCGTAAACCTGCGTATCCACGGCGCGCTTCTGGCCATTGCCGAGATCGGTGATGGTCTTGGGCTCGCCGAAATAAACGCCGCCGGTCAGCTCGCGCACGATCATGATGTCGAGGCCTTCGACCAGTTCGCGCTTGAGCGAGGAAGCATCCGCCAGCGCCGGATAGGTCACGGCCGGGCGCAGGTTGGCGTAGAGGCCGAGATCCTTGCGCAGGCGCAGCAGGCCGGCTTCCGGGCGCACCTCGTAGGGCACGGCATCCCACTTCGGGCCACCCACCGCGCCGAAGATCACGGCATCGGAGGTTTCGGCCTTGGCCATGGTCTCGTCGGTAATCGAGACCTGATGGGCGTCGTAGCAGGCGCCGCCGACCAGCCCTTCGTCATATGAAAACTGCGCCAGTCCCTTCTTGTTGAACAGGTCGATCAGCTTTTTGACCTCGGCCATGACTTCGGGACCGATGCCGTCGCCGGCGAGCAGGAGGAGCTTGTGACTGGCCATGAAAAGGACGCCTCGCAGGAAAAGAAAGGTGGCGGATTGCTAAAGGGCCGGGCGGCAAATGACAAGGCGGCCCCGCTTTCCAAGGCGAAACAGGCTTGAAGGCTGAACCGAGCCTGCCCATAACGAGAGACCCATCCCTCCTGCGGTGCTCGGCAGCAACATGACGAAAACCTTTTCCGGTAATTTCTTCGAGGACTTCCGTGTCGGCCAGACCATTCATCACCCGACACCGCGCACGGTCACCACAGGCGATGTCGCAATCTACAACGGATTGTTTGGCGCGCGTTTTGCCGTTCAGTCGTCGGATGCTTTCGCCAAAAGCATCGGCTACCCGCGATCGCCGATCGACGACATGCTGGTCTTTCATATCGTGTTCGGCAAATCCGTCCCGGACATTTCACTGAATGCCGTCGCCAATCTCGGCTATGCCAATTGCCGTTTTCTCAGCCCCGTCTATCCGGGCGACACCATCTCGGCGGTGTCCGAAGTCATCGGGCTGAGGGAGAACTCAAACAAGAGAACCGGCATCGTTTTCGTGCGCACGGTCGGCTCGAAATCAGACGGCACGCAGGTGCTGGAATACGTGCGCTGGGTGATGGTGCACAAACGCGATGCTTCGGCACCTTCGCCGGGCGAACACATCCCGCGTCTGCCGACCTCGCTGGACGTCAATCTTCTCGGCGATGCCTGTCCGCAACTCGACGCCGGCGCCTATGACAATGTGCTGGCGGGCAGCCAGCACCGGTTCGGCGATTATACGGTCGGCGAGAAGATCGATCACATCGATGGTATGACGGTGGAAGAAGCCGAGCATCAGATCGCGACGCGGCTTTATCAGAATACGGCGCGCATACACTTCAATCAGTTCAATGAAGGCCAGGGCCGCTTCGGCCGCCGCCTGATCTATGGCGGTCATGTCATTTCGCTGGCGCGGTCCCTGTCGTTCAATGGCCTCGCCAATGCGTTTCATGTCGCGGCGATCAATGGCGGCCGTCACGTGGCGCCGTTGTTTGCCGGCAATACCGTGTTCGCTTGGTCGGAAATTCTGGCCAAGACCGAACTGCCGCGGCGCAGTGACGTCGGCGCCCTGCGCGTGCGCACCGTCGCGACCAAGGACAAGCCGTGCAAGGATTTCCCGCTCAAGAACGGCGAGGAAGACGATCCGGCGGTGATCCTCGATCTCGATTACTGGGTGCTGATTCCGCGCTGACGCAGCGTCACACCGCCCGCATGTGTTCGACGAGTTCGCGGGCGAAGGCCGACAGCGATTTGACGTCACGCACGCAGATCGTCAGGTCGCGCAGCGCCCAGGTATCGGTCAGGTCGACGGACTTGATCGCCATGCTGCGCGCCGCCCAGTTCACCGTCGTCTCCGGGCCGACGCCGATGCCGGCCATGCGCTCGACGAGACGGCAGACGCCGGCGCACGACCGCAACTGCACCCGCAGCTTCAACGGCCGGCCGATGCGGCTCGCCTTGTCGGCCAGGAAGCGTTGCAGGGCGCTGGCGCGATCCAGCCCGACGAAGTCGTAATCGAGCACATCGGCGAAGGCGACTTTCTCGCGGCGCCCCAGCGGATGATCCGGCGACACCACCAGCACGAAGCGGTCGCTGCGGAACGGAAAGGTCACCAGCCGGCTGGTATCGACCGTGCCGGCGACGATGCCGATATCGCCGACCCCTTCGGCGATCAGCCCGACGATCTCGTCGGACAGCCGCTCCTCCAGATCGATGCTGACATGCGGATGCGCGGCCAGGAACGAGCTGAGCACGTCCGGCAGGAATTCGGTCAGGGCATTGGTGTTCGACAGGATCCGCACCTGGCTGAAGAAGCCGCCCGAATAGGCGCCGAGGTCTTCGCGCAGCTTTTCCGCCTGGGCGAGGATGGTGCGGGCATGCTGAAGCAGGGTCCGGCCGGCCTGGGTCGGCGTCACGCCCTGCCGGTTGCGGACCAGCAGCGCCGCACCGATCGCATCCTCCATGTTGCGGATGCGGGTCGACGCCGCGGCCAGCGCCAGATTCGCGCGGGCGGCGCCCTGCGTGATGCTGCCGGCCTCGACGACATGCCGGAACAAACTGAGATCAGGTATATCGAAACGCACAGGGCTCAGTCTCGAACAGCTATAGATTGTGGCATAACCTTCGGAAATTACGAAGGCATCCTACTTCAAATGCCTATTGTGCGGAATGGAAATTGGCTTATTGGTTCGCCGTTTCCGAAATTTGACTGTCTCTAAGGCAGCCAGTTCGGCGGTTTCCGGCGGCCAAGGCCCGTGCTCGCACGGCTGGCCCATGCTCCGGAGCCCCGGCAATCCGGCCATTGGGCCGGCTGGAGTTGAATATATGGCAGACACACGCCGCCCGGTCGAAAGGCCGCTTTCTCCACATCTCGGCATCTACCGGATGACCCTGACCATGGCGATGTCGATCGTGCATCGCATCACCGGGGGGGCCCTGTTCTTCGGCACCCTCCTGTTCTGCTGGTGGCTGCTGGCCGCAGCATCCGGACCGACCGCCTACGCCAAGGTCCAGGCCTTCATGAGCTCGATCCTCGGCATGCTGATCCTGTTCGGCTACACGTGGGCGCTGATCCATCACATGCTCGGCGGCATCCGCCATCTGATCTGGGACACCGGGCGCGGTTTCGGCCCCGCCGAACGTGAATGGCTGGCCCTCGCCAACCTGGTCGCCTCGATCGGCCTCACCATCATTATCTGGGTTGTTGGTTATATTTTCGTTGGAGGCGCTCGATGAGCCACCAATTCGATCCCATGCGCACGCCGCGCTCGCGCGTGAGCTACCTCGGATCCGCCAAGTCGGGCACCGAGCATTTCTGGAAGCAGCGGGTCTCGGCCGTTGCGCTGGTGCCCCTCACGATCCTCGCGATCTTCATCGTGATCGGAATCATGGGCCGCAATCATGCTGCCGCGACGCAGATCCTCGGATCGCCGTTTGTCGCCATCGCACTGATGATGTTCGTGATCACCAGCGTCTACCACATGTGGCTCGGCATGCAGGTGATCATCGAGGATTACGTGCATAGCGACCTGAAGCTCACGTTGGTGATGGCCAACACCTTCTTCTGTTTTGTGATCGGACTGTCGTCCGTCTACGCACTTATTAAACTGTCATTCGGGGTCTGAACGTCATGGATGCAACAACGAATGGCAAAGGCCCGGCTGTGAACGGTCGCGCCTATCCGATCGAGGATCACACCTTTGACGTCGTCGTGGTTGGCGCCGGCGGCGCCGGCCTTCGCGCCGTCACCGGCTGCTCGCAGGCCGGATTGAAGACCGCCTGCATCACCAAGGTTTTCCCGACCCGCTCGCACACCGTCGCGGCGCAGGGCGGCATCTCGGCCTCGCTCGGCAACATGGGCCCGGACGACTGGCGCTGGCATATGTACGACACCGTCAAGGGCGCCGATTGGCTCGGCGACCAGGATGCGATCGAATATCTGTGCCGCAATGCACCGGAAGCCGTGTACGAGCTGGAGCATTGGGGCGTGCCGTTCTCGCGCACCGAGGAAGGCAAGATCTATCAGCGTCCGTTCGGCGGCATGACCACCGATTACGGCAAGGGCATCGCCCAGCGCACCTGCGCCGCAGCCGACCGTACCGGTCACGCGATCCTGCACACGCTCTATACCCAGTCGCTGCGCTACTCGGCGGAATTCTTCATCGAGTATTTCGCCATCGACCTGATCATGGACGAGGAAGGCCGTTGTCGCGGCGTCATCGCGCTCAAGCTCGATGACGGTACGCTGCACCGCTGCCGCGCCAACATGACGATCATGGCGACCGGCGGTTACGGCCGTGCCTACTTCTCGGCGACCTCGGCCCATACCTGCACAGGCGACGGCAATGCGATGGTGCTGCGGGCAGGCCTGCCGCTGCAGGATATGGAATTTGTGCAATTC
>JAEYVN010000481.1 GCA_023431725.1 Pseudomonadota bacterium | reverse complement strand
GAACCGTACTATAATACTGGACGCCGATGCCATCACCAGTTTTGGGGAAAATCCAAACGAGCTCTTTACAGAGGTTAAGAATCACCCGGAATCCACAGTGATTCTCACCCCGCACGATGGTGAATTTTCTAGATTATTCAAATCAATAGAGCGAATTCCTTCAGTTAAACAAAAACTTGAAGCGACTCGCTGTGCTTCACATGAAACAGATTCTGTCATCCTCTTAAAAGGTTCTGACAGCGTGATTTCCTCACCTAATGGTGAGGCCTTCATCAGCGATAACGCTCCACCCTATCTTGCTACCGCCGGCGCGGGCGACGTCCTGGCCGGGATAATCGCCGGGCTGTGTGCCCAAGGGATGCCGGCATTCGAAGCAACAGCGGCCGGGGTCTGGATTCACGGCGAGGCTGCCAGGGAGGCCGGTCCAGGGATGATTGCCGAGGATCTGCCCGAAGCCCTCAGGCCCGTCTATCGCCGCCTCTATGCAGAACTCGGAGGCTGAAGGTTTCGGACGAAGGTTAAGCCACATCAAACCACGCCAGCGATTCACGGGTGGGATTGGAGAGTGAGCGTCGGGTGATGGCCCATTTGCCCGGCGCGTCGGCGACGAAGGCGATCCGTGCAGTCTGCTGCGGCGCTACGAGCAGGGTGTCCAGCCAGAATGGTTTCCATCCGTCGTCTAGATTGTCCAGCAGGCGGAAGGCGTGTCCGTGGACGTGAATCACGGAAGCGTGAGGGCCGGGGTTTGCAAATGCGAGGGTGACCGGCCGATCCCGCTTCACCGAAAACGATGGTGTGGGGATCCTATCGGTCAACGCGTCCAACGGCGTCCAGCTGGAAATAACAGGGCCGGCCGGCGCTTTGCCTCCTGGGATTTTTTTCCCGTCTTTTGTCGTCGAGCCTGAGGCGGCATCTTGGACGATTTCCAGCGGGGCCTGAACGCGCAAGGCGTTCCGCAAATCAATTCGCGCCGGAAGCGGATTGGGCGGCAGTGGCCGGGGAGCGCCGCGGGAGGATCCCGCAGCCGCTTCGTTGCTGACGTCCAGCCGGGCGACCGGGGTGCCAGCTCCGTTCCCGGTATCGACAACGACAGGGACGGTAGCCTTTGCGTTCTCGGCAATATCGACGAACAGGTCCACACGGTTTCCGGGAGCAATCATCACCTGGCTATCATGAGCGACGAAGGGCTCGGCCGGCTGTCCGTCGATGGCCATGACCCATGCCGTCTGCTCTGGGACGCTGATCCGTAAAAGGCGGCCGGCCGTTGCGTTGATCAGACGGAGCCGAACCCGCTCGCCGCGCCGCACGGCAACGGCCGTTTGGGTGTCGCCATTGGCGGTCAGAACGGTCTGTCCCATGCCGCCGCTCCCTGCATTCTGTAGCGATCCGTCCGCGCTGAGATGCCAATCGGCGAGCATCAGTAGGACGTCGCGATCGACAGCGACGGGCTCGTTTTCCTCGACAATCACCGGGCCGCTCAGGCCGCGCTCGAACTGGGTGACCTGTGCGGCGTGGTACCAGTAGGTCCCGGCGTCTCTGGCAACGAAGCGATAGTCGAAGGATTGGCCGGGCACGATGGGCGATTGGGTGAGGTAGGGGACGCCGTCCATGCCGTTCGGAACCCGCATCCCGTGCCAGTGAATCGTCGTTGGTTCCGACCAGTCGTTCAATAACCGGGCTCGGATTTCCTCACCCCGCCGGATGCGAAGTGTCGGGCCAGGGACTGTGCCGCCAAAGCCGACAATGGCCGTCGCGGGCTGCGCGGGCCCCCGAAGACGAGTGGTTCCCGCTTTTGCGCGGAGTTCGGCTGACCCGGCTGGTCCCGTGACCTGGGCCTTCGCCTGATTCCCGGATGCACCAAGTACGGTGACCAGGGCCGTCAGACCGGCACCCGCCATAAATCCCCGTCGGCCGAGTAAAATCTCACATTGAGCCATGGTTATCCCTCCGGGCCGGTGTTGCGAGGACGGGCGAGACCACCCATTTTTCTGGTGCGCGTTCCCAAGCGCATGTTATAAGCCGCGCCGCTCGGCCCAAACATGACCTGCAGTGCCGCGCGTTGCCCTGCGCGCGGGCGTGGCGGAATTGGTAGACGCGCTGGATTTAGGTTCCAGTGACGCAAGTCGTGGGGGTTCAAGTCCCTCCGCCCGCACCACAGCTGGGAACGGCCGAATCTAATCAACACAATGCCGTCAGAACGGCGACCAAGAGCGAAGGCGATTTCCATGCAAGTGACCGAAACATTGTCCGACGGTTTGCGCCGCGAATTCAGCGTGGTGATCCCCGCTGGCGAACTCGACAGCAAGGTCAGCGAGCGCCTCGATGCGATGAAGGACAAGGTCCGCATCAACGGTTTCCGCCCCGGCAAGGTGCCGACGGCGCATATGCGCCGGATGTATGGTCGCTCAGCCATGGCGGAAGCAATCGACGCAGCGATGCGCGATGTGAACGCCAAGATCATCGCCGACAACAATTTCCGTCTTGCGATGCAGCCGAAGGTGACGCTGCCGGAGGACGAGAAGGCGGTTGAGGACGTGATCAGCGGCAAGTCCGATCTTTCCTACACCGTCGCGATGGAAATTCTCGCGCCGATCGAACTGGCCGACTTCAAGTCGATCGAAGTGACGCGTCTGACCACAGACGTAACCGACGATGAAGTCAACGAAGGCATCAAGCGCATCGCCGATCAGAACCGTCCTTACGCACCGAAGGGTGAGGGCGCGAAAGCAGAGAAGGATGATCGCATCACTATCGCCTTCGTTGGCTCGATCGATGGCGTGCCCTTTGAAGGCGGGTCAGCCGAAGACGTGCCGCTGACGCTCGGCTCCAATACATTCATCCCCGGCTTCGAAGATCAATTGATCGGCATTGCCGCGGGCGAAGAGCGCAAGGTCAACGTGTCGTTCCCGGACAATTATCCGGCGGCCCAACTGGCCGGCAAAGCCGCCGTGTTTGACGTCACCGCAAAGTCGATCGAAGCGCCTGGCGAAGTGACCATCGACGACGAGTTCGCCAAGTCGCTCGGCATGGAGTCGCTCGACAAGGTCAAGGAAGCCGTTCGCGATCGTATCCAGCGTGAACACGATTCGATCTCGAAGCAGCGCGTGAAGCGCATTCTGTTCGATGCGCTTGACGAACGTCACAAATTTGAGCTGCCACCGGCTCTCGTCGAGCAGGAATTCAACAATCTCTGGACGACTGCGACAGAGGAGCTCAAGCAGCAGGGCAAGACCTTCGAGGATGAGAACACCACGGAGGAAAAGGAGCGCGCCGAGTATCAGCGCATAGCCGATCGGCGCGTTCGCCTCGGCTTGCTCCTTGACGAAATTGCTCGCCGCAACAACATCAATGTCACGGATGAAGAGACCACGCGCGCCATTGTGGAGCACGTTCGCCAATATCCGGGACGCGAGAAAGAATTGTGGGACATGTTCCGTAACAACCCGGAAGCTGTCGCCAGCATTCGTGCACCCTTGATCGAGAACAAGGTTACGGATTTCATCCTCGCCCTTGCCAAGGTGAGCGACAAGAAAGTGTCCCGCGAAGAATTGTACCGCAACGACGAAGAAGCGGCCGCTTAAGTTACGATTGCTTAAGTGGGAACGTGCCCTAACTTTTGGGCGGACGTGAACGGGATGAGCGCCGCGATTCGCGGCGCCGGAGATTGAGATGAGAGATCCAGTCAATACTTACATGAATTATCTCGTTCCCATGGTGGTCGAGCAGACCAACCGCGGCGAGCGGTCCTATGATATTTACTCACGACTGCTGAAGGAGCGCATCATCTTCGTGACCGGTCCGGTTGAAGATGGCATGGCGACGGTGATCGTCGCCCAGTTGCTTTTCCTCGAAGCCGAGAACCCCAAAAAAGAAATCTCGATGTACATCAACTCGCCCGGCGGCGTGGTGACATCGGGCATGGCGATCTACGACACGATGCAGTTCATTCGGCCGGCGGTGTCGACGCTGTGCATCGGCCAGGCGGCCTCGATGGGATCGCTGTTGCTGGCCGCGGGCGAGAAGGAATTGCGGTTTGCGCTGCCCAACGCCCGCATCATGGTGCATCAGCCGTCCGGCGGTTTCCAGGGCCAGGCGACCGATATCATGCTGCATGCGCAGGAGATCCTGAATCTCAAGAAGCGCCTGAACGAAATCTACATGAAGCATACCGGTCAGCCGCTGAAGAAGATCGAGGATGCGCTCGAGCGCGATTACTTCCTGACGGCCGAAGCGTCGAAGGAATTCGGGCTGGTCGACAAGGTAATCGACCGGCGCGTCGAGGACCCTCTGGCCGCCCCGGTCAAAAGTTGAGGATTCTCAAGTTCCACCCGGGTCGGATTATTCAGGCTTGAATGACCTGATTAAGCGAATATTTGAGACAGCAGTCCTAAGCTTTGTCGCTCGGGCTCGCCTCTGGGGCGGTTTCAACATGACGATAGGTTCGGGGAGCCCCTGGCGGCTTTCCGAATCGGACCGAAGAGGCCCATCATTTGGCCTCGCAACCGGTCCAAGGGGCAATTAGCGTTAATGGCTTCTTGATTGTCGTGTCGCTAGCATGCTTCGCTAGACTGTCACAGAGTTCAGGCCGGGGGGAGGAATTGGGGCGGACGGTGCCCAGGGTGCCACGCTTTGGCCGCCTGACAGGTGTTAGGAAATGTGAGCGCCGGATAGGTGGCTTACGCGGATGATACGGAGATTGGAATGAGCAAGGTCGGCGGCAGCGATTCCAAGAACACGCTTTACTGTTCGTTCTGCGGAAAGAGCCAGCACGAAGTCCGCAAGCTGATCGCGGGACCGACCGTTTTCATCTGCGACGAATGCGTCGAGCTCTGCATGGACATCATTCGCGAGGAGAACAAATCCTCGCTGGTGAAGTCACGTGACGGCATCCCCACGCCGAAAGAGATCCGCAAGGTCCTGGATGACTATGTGATCGGTCAGGAGCACGCCAAGAAGGTGCTATCGGTCGCGGTTCACAATCACTACAAGCGGCTCAATCACCAGACCAAGCACAACGACGTCGAACTGGCGAAGTCGAATATCCTGCTGATCGGCCCCACCGGTTCGGGCAAGACGCTGCTTGCGCAGACGCTCGCACGCATCCTGGATGTGCCGTTCACCATGGCTGATGCAACGACGCTGACCGAAGCCGGTTATGTCGGTGAAGACGTCGAGAATATCATCCTGAAGCTGTTGCAGGCGGCCGATTACAATGTCGAGCGTGCGCAGCGCGGCATCGTCTATATCGACGAAATCGATAAGATCTCGCGCAAGTCCGACAATCCGTCGATCACGCGTGACGTGTCGGGTGAGGGCGTGCAGCAGGCTCTGCTTAAGATCATGGAAGGCACGGTTGCGTCCGTGCCGCCGCAGGGCGGCCGCAAGCATCCGCAGCAGGAGTTCCTGCAGGTCGACACGACCAATATCCTGTTCGTCTGTGGCGGCGCCTTCGCCGGTCTCGACAAGATCATCTCGGGCCGCGGCCGCACGACGTCGATCGGTTTCGGCGCCACGGTCCGCGCACCGGAGGATCGCAAGGCTGGCGAAATCTTCCGCGAGGTCGAGCCGGAAGATTTGCTCAAATACGGGCTCATCCCCGAATTTGTCGGCCGCCTCCCGGTTGTCGCAACGCTGGAAGATCTGGACGAGGCCTCGCTGAAGAAGATCCTGGTCGAGCCGAAGAACGCGCTGGTGAAACAGTACCAGCGGCTGTTCGAAATGGAGAATATCGACCTGACCTTTGCCGAAGAGGCGCTTGGCGCGATCGCCCGCAAGGCGATCGAGCGCAAGACCGGCGCTCGCGGCCTGCGATCGATCATGGAGAGCATCCTGCTCGATACGATGTTCGATTTGCCGAGCCTCGAAGGGGTTGAGGAGGTCGTGATATCTCGCGAGGTGGTTGAGGGGACCGCGCGTCCGCTCTACATCTATGCGGATCGATCCGATCGGTCGGTCGATACCCCGGCAACAGCCTGATTGTACCGTTAGTCGTCTTGCGACATCAGACCCAGAATCACCTAGGCTCGCCGCTTAATCAGCGGCAGGCAGGCGTGATTCTGCGTCGTTTTGTGGACGGATCGTGGCAAGATGCTTCACTTGACACTCTCGCACTGCAGCGCCACCTAATGCATGCGAACGGAACGCGTACGAAGAATTAGTTTTCGCTCCGGGCGGGGTTCGTACCCAACCCTCGTGTATGGCCAACGTGCCTTTACGGCCATGCTACCCTCCCGGCATCTCGGCACTCTGAGTGGTTGCGCAATTGCGAGCCGTTTGGAGGGGCACAAGAACAAGGAATGACGGGCCATGACGACCTCAAACAACAAGCCGCGCCCACCTCTGATCGCCGGAGAAACACGGGCTTACCCCGTGCTGCCTTTGCGCGACATCGTCGTATTTCCGCACATGATCGTTCCGCTCTTTGTCGGCCGTGAAAAGTCGATCAAGGCGCTGGAAGAGGTCATGCGCTCCGACACCTTCATCCTTCTGGCAACCCAGAAGAATGCATCCGATGACGAGCCGGCCACTGACTCGATCTACGAGATCGGTACGCTCGCCAGCGTGCTGCAATTGCTGAAGCTGCCCGACGGCACCGTGAAAGTGCTGGTCGAAGGCGCGCAGCGTGCGAAGGTTCTCAAATACACCGACCGCAGCGAATATTTCGAAGCCGATGCCGTCGTGCTCGACGACAACCTCGGCGAGCGCGTCGAAGCCGAAGCGATGGCGCGTTCGGTCGTCACCGAATTCGAGAACTACGTCAAGCTGAACAAGAAGGTTTCGCCGGAAGTGGTCGGCGTCGTTCAGCAGATTGAAGATCACGCCAAGCTTGCCGACACGATCGCCTCGCATCTGCAGGTGAAGATCGCCGACAAGCAGACGATCCTCGAGATCATGAGCGTGCCTGAGCGGCTCGAAAAGGTTCTTGGCCTGATGGAGAGTGAAATCTCCGTGTTGCAGGTCGAGAAGCGGATTCGCACGCGCGTGAAGCGTCAGATGGAGAAAACGCAGCGCGAGTACTACCTCAACGAGCAGATGAAGGCGATCCAGAAGGAGCTCGGCGACGAGGACGGCAAGGATGAACTCGCCGAACTCGAAGACAAGATCAAGAAGACCAAGCTCTCAAAGGAAGCTCGCGAGAAGGCGCAGCACGAGTTGAAGAAGCTGCGGCAGATGTCTCCGATGTCTGCCGAGGCGACGGTCGTGCGCAATTATCTCGACTGGATGCTGTCGATCCCGTGGCAGAAGAAGACCAAGGTCAAGAAGGACCTGAAGGCTGCGCAGGAAATTCTCGATGCCGATCACTATGGCCTGGAGAAGGTCAAGGACCGCATCGTCGAGTATCTTGCCGTGCAGCAGCGGGCCAACAAGCTGACCGGTCCGATCCTGTGCCTCGTCGGTCCTCCCGGCGTCGGCAAGACCTCGCTCGGCAAGTCGATCGCGAAGGCGACCGGACGCGAATTCGTGCGCGTCTCGCTCGGCGGCGTGCGCGACGAAGCCGAGATCCGCGGCCATCGCCGGACCTACATCGGCTCGATGCCTGGCAAGATCATCCAGTCGATGCGAAAGGCCAAGTCGTCGAATCCGCTGTTCCTGCTGGACGAGATCGACAAGATGGGCGCTGATTTCCGCGGCGATCCGTCATCGGCTTTGCTTGAGGTTCTGGATCCTGAGCAGAACACGACCTTCAACGACCATTACCTTGAAGTCGATTACGACCTCTCGGGTGTGATGTTCGTGACGACCGCCAATACGCTGAATATCCCTGCGCCCTTGATGGACCGCATGGAGTTGATCCGTATTGCTGGTTACACGGAGGAAGAGAAGCTCGAGATCTCGCGCAAGCACTTGATCCCAGCTGCGATCGCCAAGCACGGTCTGGAATCGAAGGAGTGGTCGATCGACGATGAAGCATTGCTCACCGTCATTCGCCGCTACACGCGCGAAGCCGGCGTGCGTAATCTCGAGCGCGAGATTTCGACGCTAATCCGCAAGGCGGTGAAGGAACTGACTCTCACCAAGAAGAAGTCGGTTGCGGTCACCGCCAAGGAGCTCGACGAATATCTCGGCGTTCCGAAATATCGCTTCGGCGAGATCGAGGACGAGGATCAGATCGGTGTCGTCACCGGCCTGGCCTGGACCGACGTTGGCGGCGAGTTGCTGACCATCGAAGGCGCGATGATGCCCGGCAAGGGCAAGATGACCGTCACCGGCAACCTGCGCGATGTGATGAAGGAATCGATCTCGGCGGCAGCCTCTTATGTGCGGTCGCGGTCCATCGCCTTCGGCATCGAGCCGCCGCTGTTCGACAGGCGCGACATCCACGTGCACGTGCCGGAAGGCGCGACGCCCAAGGATGGTCCTTCGGCCGGCGTCGCCATGGTCACGGCGATCGTCTCGGTGATGACCGGCATCCCGGTTCGCAAGGATGTCGCCATGACCGGCGAGATCACGCTGCGCGGTCGGGTGCTGCCGATCGGCGGCCTCAAGGAGAAGCTGCTGGCCGCCTTGCGCGGCGGCATCAAGACGGTGCTGATCCCTGAGGAGAACGCTAAGGATCTGGCGGACATCTCGCAGACCGTGAAGAACGGGCTCGAGATCATTCCGGTCTCGCGCATGGATGAGGTGCTGGCGCGCGCACTGGTGCGCAAGCCTGAGCCGATCCAGTGGGAGGAGCCTGTGGCCAAACCCGGCAGCGAAAAGCTGTCCGATGAGGAAGCTGCACTCCGCGCTCACTGATCCGTCGGATCCGTGAAACACAATGTGACGGCGGCGCCTTCCAGCGCCGCCGTTTTTCTTAGGCTAAACTTGCAGACGTGGCTCCATCTTTGGAATTGTGCAGCACCGTCATAAGGCGTTACGTCCTTGGCTATCGGTTTATCTTGGCGAGATTGACGATGTCGCTTCGCACGCTGTTCTGCCTTTTTGTGGGATTTACACTTTTCCTTCACTCCCCAAGCCGCGCACAGGATTTTCCAAACCGGCCGATCACGATCCTCGTCGGCCTGGCGGCCGGCGGCGTGAGCGATGTGATGGCTAGGCTCTATGCCGAGGCCGCATCAAAGAGGATCGGCCAGAGCATCATCGTCGAAAATCGTCCCGCAGCCAGCGGGGCCGTTGCCGCGGCGGCTCTCCAGAATGCAGCGCCTGACGGCTATACGCTGTTGCTGTTTTCCGGTTCGCAACACGCGACTGTCCCGGCGATGAGCAGCACGGCAACATACGATCCCGTCAAAGGCGCGCAGCCGATCTCAATGCTTTTTAATTTTACAGCCGTCGTCGGCGTG
>JAEYVN010000044.1 GCA_023431725.1 Pseudomonadota bacterium | reverse complement strand
TCACGCTTGAGCCGCGCGCGGCCATGGCCTTCTGGGACGAGGCCGAAGACCTTTTGACGGTGTGGATGTCGACCCAGACGCCGCATCGCGCGAAGCAGGATCTGTCCGTCATTCTCAATCTCGATCCCGCCAAGATTCGCGTGATCGCGCCCGATGTCGGCGGCGCATTCGGCGGCAAGGCCTCGATCTATCCTGAAGATGCGCTGGTCGCCTGCGCGGCGATGAAGCTCAATCGCCCGGTGAAATGGCGCGGTTCGCGCGGCGAGGATTTCCTGGCGGCAACGCAGGGGCGCGGCGGCACCATCGAAGGCGAACTCGCCGTCGATGCGCAGGGCAAGTTCCTCGGGCTGCGCGCAAGGCTTGAGTATCCGATCGGCCACTGGATGCCCTACAGCGCGCTGATGCCGGGCAAGAATGCGGCGCGCATCCTGCCGGGGCCGTATGTCTGCAGCAGCGTCGACATCGCACTGGAAGGCAAGGCCGAAAACACCGCGGCGATGAATATCTATCGCGGCGCCGGACGGCCGGAAGCGGCGATGCTGATGGAGCGGCTCGCGGACGTCGCAGCGCAGGAACTCGGCATCGATCCTGCCGAGATCCGGCTTCGCAATCTGATCAAGGCCGATGCCTTTCCTTATGCGATGCCGACCGGCGAGCGGCTCGATTCCGGCGATTATCCGCTGCTGCTGGAAAAGGCGCGCGACCAGTCGCAGTATGATGACTTCGTGCGCACGCGCGATGCACGGCGGAAGGCCGGTGAAGTCTGCGGCATCGGCATTTGCGTTTACACCGAACCATGCGGCCAGGGCTGGGAAAGCGCCGAAGTGCGGCTCGAATCGAATGGTCAGATCGTTGCGGCGACCGGATCGAGCGCGCAGGGGCAGGGCCGTGAAACCGCTTACGCGCAGATCGTCGCCGATGCGTTGCGCGCATCGCCGCAAGCGATCCAGGTCGCGCATGGCGACACAGCAACCACGCCGACCGGCATCGGCGCATTGGCCAGCCGCAGCACCGCCATCGGCGGCAGCGCGCTGCTGAAAGCGTCGGAAGAATTCCGGGAAAAGGCCCGTGCCTGTGCGGCGCGCCTGTTGCAGGCCGAGGTCGAGCAGGTCGACCTGACGGCGGACGGCTTTGAGGTCGTCACGCCGGTGCGACGGCAGCTCAGCTGGCAGGATCTCGGCCGCATCGCGCATGCCGATGCAGAAATCGCTCGCGACTTCGGTCAGGGCTTGCGGTCGCATTGCGTCTATGAGAGCGAAGGCGAGGCGTGGAGCAGCGGCTGCTGCATCGCCACCGTCTCGATCGATGCCGATACCGGCGTGCTGACGGTCGACAAGATCGTCTGGATCGATGACGCCGGCGTCGTGGTCAATCCGATGCTGGTGGAAGGCCAGATGATCGGCGGCCTCGCGCAGGGGCTGGGCGAGGCGATGCTGGAGCGCATCGTCTATGACGAGGACGGGCAATTGGTCACGGCCTCTTTCATGGACTATGCCATGCCACGCGCGGTACACATGCCCGAGCTTCAGCTCGGCAAGATCGAGACCCCGAGTCCCTTCAATTATCTCGGTGCAAAGGGCGTCGGCGAGGCCGGCAATGTCGGCGTGCCGGCAGCGATCGTGAATGCCGTGGTGGATGCGCTGTCGCCCTTCGGTGTGACGCATATGGATATGCCGCTGACCAGCGAACGGATCTGGACGGCAATGCAGGCCGGCACCACCAAGTAATCGAAGACGTGAGCGCATAGGGAATACGAGGAAAGGAACGAGGCAATGAAATATTCAAGAAAAGACGCGAAGGCCTATTCACGCGAGAACATGAAGGGCATCTGGGCGGCCGCGCTCACCCCGTTCACGCCCGATTACAAGATCGACGAGGCTGGCCTCGCCCGCAACCTGACCAATTGGCACAAGGACCTCGGCGTCGACGGCGTGTTCATCGCCGGCAAGCAGGGCGAGTTCTTCTCGATGTCGGTGGCCGAGCGCAAGCGCACCTTCGAGGTTGCCGCTGACGCCGCGAAGAAGGCCGGCTTCCAGACCATCATGTCCTGCTCCGACCAGAACATGGACACGGTGATCGATCTGGCCAAGCACGCCGAAGCGGTTGGCGCCGATTACATCGTCGTGCACGCGCCGATCCTGCATTTCTCGAAGGCGCAGGACGAGACGCTGTATCAATATTACAAGTATATCGGCGAGCAGGTGAATATCGGCATCGCCATGTGGAGCCATCCGGACAGCGGCTATCTGATGACGCCGGAAACCTGTGCACGCATCGCCGACCAGCCGAATATCGTGGCGATCAAGTACAGCGTGCCGCGCGAGATGTACAAGAAGCTGACCGCACTGGCCGGCGACAAGATCCTCGTGTCCACGGCGTCGGAAGAAGAATGGCTCGACAATATCCTCGAGCTGAACTGGAAGCTGTATCTCTGCTCCAATCCGCCGTTCCTGTTCCAGACCGCCGTCGACAAGCGCATGCGTGAATACACCGATCTCGCCTTCAAGGGCGATGCCGCCGGTGCCCGCAAGGTGTTCGACAGCCTGCAGCCGGTGCGTGATGCGTTCAAGAAGTCGCGTCCGGCCGAGAAGGGCCACGCGCATGCAAAATACTGGCAGACGCTGCTCGGTCAGGCGGCGGGTCCGGTGCGCCGTCCGCTGCTTGAATTGAACGATGCCGA
>JAEYVN010000042.1 GCA_023431725.1 Pseudomonadota bacterium | reverse complement strand
CGTCTGGGGATCCGACCCGCTGCAATTGCCATCCGAGTTTCTGGGCGAGCGCTATCAATTCGGCCCGGTCTCGATCGGCGGCATGCAACTGCTCGTGCTCGGCGCTACTGTCTTTCTGGTCGCACTTCTGGCGTTCGTCGTACAGCGCACCTCGATCGGCCGCGCCTTGCGCGCCGTCGCCGAGAACCGCGACGTTGCGCGTCTGCTCGGCGTACGCGCCGACCAGCTGATGATGGTTGCGTTCATCCTGTCGGGGTTGCTCGCTGGCGCTGCCGGCGTGCTGGTCGGCCTGCATTACGCAGCCATCACGCCTTACGTCGGCGTCGAAACCGGCCTCAAGGCCATCGCCGTCATGGTGATCGGCGGCACCACCCGGATCTGGGGCGCATTGGTGGCCGGTCCGCTGATCGGCATCGCCGAAGTGATGACCGTCGCCTACGGCGGCTCGCAGATCCGCGATCTCGTGGTCTATGGCCTGATGATCCTCATTCTCCTGCTGCGCCCGCAGGGCATCCTTGGCGGCGCACGCACTGATCAGGGACCGCGCGTCTGATGTCGACCTATTACGCAGGCCTTCTCGCCGACACCGGAATTCTGCTGCTCGGCGCTCTCAGCGTTTACATCATTCTCGCCACCGGCCAATTGTCGCTCGGCAATGCCGGCTTCATGGGCATCGGCGCTTACGCCACGTCCTATCTCACCGTCGAGATGGGCGTGCCGCTGACCCCTGCCTTGCTGATCGCCGCGGTCGGCGCCGGCATCGCCGGCATCATCATCGGCTTTCCGGCATTGCGGCTGAAGGGCATCTATCTGGCCATGGCCACCCTCGGCTTCGGCGAGATGGTGCGCAGCTTCCTGCTCAATTTCGATACCATGGGCGGATCCGGCGGCTTCAGCGGCATGAAGCACATTTCAGTCACCTACATCTGGCTCTGGGCCGGCGGCATCCTGCTGCTGGTGATGGTGCTCGAACAATCGCGCCTGTGGCTGGAAATGCGCGCCGTGCACGATGACGAAACGGCGGCAAGCCTCGTCGGCCTCAACACCACCGCAACCAAGATCGGCGCCTTCGGCTTCGGTGCCGCCGTTGCGGCCATTTCGGGCGGCCTGTTCGCGCATCACCACGTTTACATTGAGCCGGCCAATTTCGGCTTCGATCGCTCGATCGAATTCGTGCTGGCCGTGATCCTTGGCGGCTCGACGGTTGCGCCGGGTGCGATCATCGGATCGGGCCTGCTGGTGATGCTGCCGGAAATGCTGCGCTTCATTTCCGACTGGCGGCTCGCCGCCTTCGGTGCGCTCCTGATCCTTGTGCTGCTGACGCGGCGTCAGGGCATCCTCGATCGCAATCTGTTCCGCCTCTTCAGCCTGCGGAAGCAAGCATCATGACGTCTTCTTCACCGGAGCCGTTGCTCCAGCTCGTCAACGTGACGCGAACCTTCGGCGGCATCCGTGCGCTGAACGATGTCAGTTGCGAAATCCCGAAGGGCCGTGTGACCGGCATCATCGGCCCGAACGGGGCCGGCAAGACGACCATCTTCAACGTCATCACCGGCGCCTATCAGGCGAGTTCAGGTAATGTGTATTTCGAAGGACAGCAGATCACGACGCTGCTGCCCTACCAGATCGCCCGCACCGGCATCGCCCGCACGTTCCAGAACATCCGCCTGTTCTCCGGCATGACGGTGTGGGAGCATCTGCTCGTTGCCCAGCCGCACACCGATGCGACCTGGCGGCGGCTGCTGCCGACACGCTGGGCCGATCCCGGCGCGCGCGAGAAAGCCGAAAAGGCACTCGTCACCTTCGGACTAGAGAAGGTGCGCGACCGTATCGCGCAATCGCTGCCCTACGGCATCCAGCGGAAGGTTGAGATGGCCCGCGCCCTCACCGCCGGCCCCAAATTGCTGCTGCTCGACGAGCCCGTCGCCGGCATGAACCATGACGAAGCGCATGAGCTTCGCCTTCTGCTGATCGAATTGTGCAAGGAGGGTCTCACCATCCTGCTGATCGAACACGACATGACGTTCGTGATGAACCTCTGCCACCATCTCTACGTTCTGGATTTCGGCCAGATGATCGCCAACGGCGACCCGGCGTCGGTCCGCACCAATCCCAAGGTGCTGGATGCCTATCTCGGCGGAGAAGACTGATGCTTGAAATCAGCAATCTCAATGTCCGCTACGGCGCCATCCAGGGCGTGCGCGGCATCAGCCTCGACGTGAAGGCGGGCGAGATCGTTGCCCTGATCGGCGCCAACGGCGCCGGCAAGAGCACGACCGTGCGCGCCATCGCCGGCCTGCTGCCGTTCACCGGCGACATCACCTACGAGGGACAAAAGCTGCGGCCGAATGCGGCGGAGAAAAATCTTCGCTCCGGCATCGCGCTGGTGCCGGAAGGACGCGGTATCCTCGGCCGTATGACGGTCGAGGAAAATCTCCAGATGGGGATTTACTGCCGCTCGGATCATTCCGAGGCGCTGGCCGACATCGAACGCATGTACGACCGCTTCCCGATCCTGCGCGAGCGCAAGGGCAATCTCGCCAGCCTGCTCTCGGGCGGCGAGCAGCAGATGCTGGCCATTGCGCGCGCCTTGCTGTCGCGGCCGAAGCTGCTGCTGCTGGACGAGCCCTCCCTCGGCCTTGCGCCGAAGATGACCAGTTTCGTGTTCGATCTGATCAGCTCGCTGCGCAAGGAAGGACTGACGGTGATGCTGGTGGAGCAGAAGGCGCGGCACACGCTGAAGATCGCCGATCGCGCCTATCTGCTCGAAATGGGGAAGGTCGTGACCTCGGGCACGGCTGCAGCGCTCGCCAACGATCCACAGATTTCCGAGGCCTTCCTTGGCGGACGTGCGGTCAATGCATAGGAGCAAGGCGCTTCCTCGCGTTTCATCCACAGTTTATCTGGGGCGATGATATGCGCGATGTGTTAGGCGGATGAATCTCTGACATCCCGGACCCTGATAAGAGCTCGTATGGCAGCATCACCCAAGCGAAAGCCGGCAGCCTCTGTCGACCAAGCCCCCGCCAAGCGGAAGGGTGAAACGGCCAAGTTTCCTTTGACGGTGACGCGGCCGGAGCTGATCTCGAACGGCAGCGACCGGGAATTCCGTCATCTGGTTCATGGCCTGCTCGGCTTCCTGGCCCGGCATGAACAGATCCGCAGCGGACACGGCAAGGCCATCGGCCTCGCCGGCATTGAATATTCGACGCTGATTTCGATCGCCCATCTGTCGGTCGATGGCGACGTCAACATCAAGACGGTCGCCGATCATCTGCATCTGTCGGGCGCGTTCGTCACCACGCTGGCGCAGCGCCTCCTGAAGATGGGCCTGATCAACAAACGCACAGACACCGAGGATCGCCGTCGCGTGACCCTCACGGTGTCGGCCAAGGGCCATGCGTTGCTGGAAAAGCTCGCGCCGATGCAGCGTCAGGTGAATGACGCCGAGTTCGGTCCCCTGAGCCGCGACGATCTGAAATACATGACACAGATGATCGACAAGCTTCTGGAGTCGTCCGACCGGGCCCTCGCGCTCCAGGCCTATCTTCTCTTGGGAGAAGGCAAGTAGACGTCGCCAGCCGCGACGGCATTACCAGGGCTTGAGCACGATTTTTCCAAGCCCCGCGCGCTCGCCGACCAGCGTATGCGCGGCGGCAGCCTCCGATAGCGGCATCACCCGATCGATCAGCACGTCGAGATGGCCCTGGGTGGCGATCTCCAGGCTGCGCTCCACATCGGCGTCGGTCTGCGCGGTCGAGCCGATGATGGTGACATAGTTGAGATAGAGCTTGTTCAGATCGAGCGGCACCATGCCGCCGGCATGCGCGCCGGCGGTGACCAGCCGGCCGTTGCGGGCAATGCTCGCGAACGCCTTCGGGAAGAGATCGGCATCGCCGACATTCTCGAAGATGACATCGACGCCACGGCCGCCGGTGATGCGGCTGACTTCTTCTGCAAGATCGGTGGCGCGATAATTGACGCCGAAATCCGCGCCCAGTTTCTTCGCTGCCGCCACGCGCTCATCGGCACCGGCCGCGGCAATGACCTTCGCACCGAGATATTTTGCGACCTGCACGCCGGCGCTGCCGAGCCCGCCGGCCGCCCCCATGATGAGCACCCATTCGCCGGCCGCGACCCTGGCTTTCTCCGTCAGCAGGTTGAACGCCAGCGGCGCGTGACGCGCGACAATCGTCGCCGCATCAAAATCGAGACCATCGGGAATGAGATGCGTGCTGGTCGCCGGCAACACGACATATTGCGCGTAACCGCCCCACACCTGCACGCCAAGCATCACCGGCCCCTGCGTCGCGGTCGCAGCCTTGACTCGCGGTGATGTCGCAACCCGATCACCAAGCTTGCGTGACGTCACGCCGTCACCGACGGCCACCACAATGCCGGACGGATCGGCGCCAAGTACATGCGGCAGCGCCACCGTGCGCGCATAACGGCCCGCACGCACGGCAAGATCGAGCGTCCGATTGACCGAGACGGCTTCCACCTTCAGCAGCACCTCACCGGGCGCCGGCGTCGGCACCGGCACGTCTTCAAGATGCAACACATCGGGGCCGCCGAATTCACGGATCACGACGGCTTTCATCATCTCGGTCATTGATTGCAAACTCAATCGCGGAACAATTGCGGTGTCGGGATGCCCCAGATGTTCGATGTCTGCGGTCCCGGCTGCCACACCTTCGGGCGCTGCGGATTGTCTTCGTGCCACGGCCGCGGATCGAACGCGCCGGACGCCTCGTCGCTCATCTGGTCGAGATCGGTGTAGAGCTCCATGATCTGACCATCCGGCGTGTGATGATAGATGAAGATGTTGTGGCCGATGCCGTGACGGCCCGGACCCCAGATCAGCGGGATCTTCTGCTTGCCGAGGAAGTCGCAGGCCGTGCGGATATGCTCCCAGTCATTCGTCTCGAAGGCGATGTGGTGCATCTTGTTGGTCTTGCCGTGCAGCAGGTTGACCGTGTGGTGATCGGGACCGCAGCGCAGGAAGGCGAAGAAATCGCCCATCCAGTCGGACACGCGGAAACCGAGAAGCTTGGTGAAGAAATCGACCGCACCCTGCACGTCGTGAACGTTGAAGGCGATGTGGCCGAGCTTGCGCGGGCCGATACCGGCGGGCTTCGCCTTCTGCGGCACGTCGCGCGCATGGATCAGGCCGACACGGATATCGTCCGGCCCGGCCAGCGAGATCGTTGCCGGCGTCGACGGCTGGCTGTGCGATTCCAGCTTCGCGTCGAGGCCATTCGCTGACAGATGCTTCGCGACATCATTGAGGTCGGCATCCTTCGGCAGTTGCAGCGTGATCTGCGTGCAGCGCGCGGCCGAGCCCTGCTTCAGCACCACCGAATGATAATCATGCGGCGTCGCCAGATAAGCGGTGTCGCCGGCGCGATCGACGAGCACCAGCCCGAGCACGTTCACATAATAATCGACCATCCGGTCGAGGTCGGGCGTTTCGAAGGTGGCATGGCCAATGGCCGACACGTTGATCATAGCGTTTTCCTGTCAGGACCGATTTGTTGATTCAGACTTGCGATGTGCGAAGGCTCGGGACCACGTGCTCGGCGGTGCGCTCGATATGCTCGCGCAGTTGCAGCACCGCGCCGGGCGCCCGTGAAAGAGCCACTTCCATCAGCTTTTGATGCTCGTCGGACGTATTGCGCGGCTTCTGCCGCAGAGACGCCGACAAGCGGCGATAGCGCTCCGACTGATCGAACAGCTTCGAGCACAATTCGATCAGCCGCTCGGACCCGCAGGCCGAGACAAGCGACATGTGAAAGTCCTTGTGCCGCATGGTCCATTCGTCATCGCGCGCCATGTCACCGGATGCGATCTTCTTTTCGATCCGGTCGAGCCGGTAAAAGGCCGCGACCACCTGCGCCTCCCAGGCATCGGAGCCATTCTTGATCGAAGCCTCGAGCGCGCCCGGCTCGACCACCAGCCGCATCGACGTCAGATCCATCAGATCCTTTGCCGTCACCGGCGCCGCACGGAAACCGCGGCGTTCATCGGCCACCACCAGGCTTTCGGCGACAAGCCGGTTGAGCGCCTCACGCAGCGGCGAACTGGAGATCTGGTAGTCGCGCTGCAGCACATCGATCTTCAGCTTTTCGCCGGCCGCAATGGCGCCGCGCAAAATGCCGTCGCGGATCAATTGATAGGCCTGCTCCGACAACGGCC
>JAEYVN010000010.1 GCA_023431725.1 Pseudomonadota bacterium | reverse complement strand
TTGTCCGGCGACGCGATGGTGTCGAAGATGGCCGCGCAATCAGCCGGGAAGACCGTGTTGTCGCCGGTATAGTCGATGAGCAAACAGGGCTGCTCGACCGCCTTTGCGGTTTCGAACAGATTGGCCCGCGATGAATGTCCGGACCAGGTCGACAGCCACGCTTCGGGCGTGCAGAAACGTGAAAATCCGACTGCACCATAATTGGTTGCAAACGGATCCTTACCCCAGACCGAACCCAGCTTCCGATCCGACGGATCGATCGAGCGATCCCAGCAACGCAGGTCGGCATCGGTGCGCCAGATGGTCATGACCGACGTGTGTGCGCCCTTGCGGCGATCAGCGAGCGAGCCGCTCTCCTTGGCTCGTTTGCGCGCGGACAAACGCTCGCTGATCATGTTGCGAGCGACGGCATCGAGCCGCGTGACCCGCTCGGACTGCGCCTGGCGAAACCGTTGAATGAAGTCGGCCGCGTATTTCGAACCGTCCGGTCCCTCCTGGAACCCGTTCGCCGGATTCAGAAAATCGAGCGAAGAGTTCACGGACAATGCATCATGCTCGTCGGTGACTGACGGATCAATGCACTTGAGCAGGATTTGGCCCTGACCCGGATGGGGCGAGACGAACACGACGCCATCGGCAACGGGCATCGTGGCTTCGCCGAGGCCGGTCGGCCTTCCCCCCGGCGTCTTGTCGAAGCGACTGGCGGCATCTTTCAGCGATTGCTGATTGTAGAAGGCATACAGACTCGCACCGCCCGAATTGCCGATGAGAATGATCCGCTTGAAGCCGGCGCTTTTAAGAAAATTCAGGCCGGCCGCGACGTCGAGCAGCGCGATCTCGTGCTCGAGCCGCATGTCGTTACCGACTGACCGGGCCGTCT
This sequence comes from Pseudomonadota bacterium, assembly GCA_023431725.1. GTDB lineage: Bacteria > Pseudomonadota > Alphaproteobacteria > Rhizobiales > Xanthobacteraceae > Pseudorhodoplanes. Next base: position 2,460 of record JAEYVN010000010.1, on the reverse strand, counting down.
GCGTGAATACAGCGTAACCGGCCGATACGAGATCGGGCACGAGATAATGCGTCGCCAGGAACTCGCGCGGATGCATGATGCAGAGCACAGTGTCGGCAGATTGCTTCGCGTAGAGAAATCCGTTGACCGCTGCCCCATCCTGCGTCTGCAACGGATGCACGGTGACCGTGACATCCTCTGGAAGGCCCTCCATGGTCCAACTTGCATTACGAAATCCGGCAGTTGCTTCCTGAACCATATCTCGTCTTTCGTCTATTGTGTCTAATAATTGACGTTATCGTCCATACAGTCAGTTGTCCAGTATGATGCGCTGACCGGACTCTGGCGTTACCGGTTTGAGCTAACCCTATTGTGGATCGGATATGGCACCGGGATTATCGCTAAGAACCGCAACGGGAAGGTTTGGGGCCGACTTCGTCAGTTTGTCGGAGCAGCTTCCGCTATTGAGGGCGCGATGGATGAACACGCCAAGATCTTTACAGCACTACACAATCACGATGCAGAAGCTGCCTGCTTCCCCAAAGTGAGCCCACTGCCAAGGTTAGAATCCGGCTATTTTCAAGTTCTCGAATGGAGGCGGAAGACAAATCGACCGAGGAGATCATCGGCTTTCTGCGAGAAGCAGAGCTTCGGATCTCTCAAGGGAGACGGTTGGCAAGATCTGCCGCAGCATCGGCGTGTCGGAGCAGAGCTATTACAAGTGGCGGCGTGAGTACGGCGGCCTGAAGATCGACCAGGCCAAGCGCTTGAAGGAGCTCGAGCGCGAGAATGATCGGCTGAAGAAGGCTGTGTCCGAGTTGACGCTGGATAAGCTCATTCTGAAGGAAGCCCTGTCGGGAAAATACTGAGCCCTTCCCGCAAGTGAGCATGCGTAAACCATGTACGCTCGCAGCTGCCTATCTCGAAACGTCGCGCGTGCCATGTCGTCTGGCAATCGCGTGCGACGCAGAGGCGGCAGCGGAATATCCGTAATGACGAAGCGGGGCTGACGGCGGCGATCGTCCGCCTGGCAACGATATATGGCCGGTATGGGTATCGTCGCATCCGTCAGTTGCTGGTCGATGAAGGCTGGCGGGTCAGCGTCAAGCGCGTCTATCGGATCTGGCGCCGGGAAGGGCTGAAAGTGCCGAAAAGACAACCCAAACGTGGCCGTCTCTGGCTCAACGATGGATCATGCATCCGTCTTCGGCCGGAGCGGCCCAACCATGTTTGGTCGTTCGTGCAGGATCGCACAAAGGATGGAAGGACGTTCTGGGATGCTGAGCATCATCGACGAGTTCACCCGCGAGAGCCTGGCCATCCGTGTGGCGCGGAAGCTGAAGGCAACCGACGTTATCGAAGCGCTCTGCGAGCTGTTTGTCACGCGAGGCGTTCCCACACACGTCCGTTCCGACAACGGTCCTGAGTTCGTGGCTGAGGCCCTTCGACAATGGCTCGCGGCCGTCGGAACCAGAACCGCTTACATCGAGCCGGGCAGCCCGTGGGAGAATGGCTATTGCGAGAGCTTCAATGGCAAATTGCTCGATGAGCTGCTCAACGGTGAAATCTTCTACACACTCAAGGAGGCGCAGATTGTGATCGAGGGTTGGCGAAGACATTACAACACGGAACGTCCGCACTCCTTTCTTGGGTATCGACCGCCGGCACCAGAGGCCTTCGTCTGGCACGCTCCAAAGGAGACAGGCAAAAAGCAATCGCTAAGCTAGCATCCCAATCGGACCACCCTCTGGGGGCCAGTCAGTTGGATTACTTGCCGTTCCCCGGAATGTCCGCATGGATTTAGAACGAAATCGAGCCGTCGGGAGGGAGTTTCAATCCATCTGTCACGCGTTCCTGCTTCGAAGCGGATTTTGTAGAAGCCTTTGCCGCCTGTTTTTATTGATCGCGATCTGCGTCGCGTGAAGGATCGCCTTCGGCACCTCAAGCTGTGCGCGACTGACCCGCAAAGCGGCTTGTGTCGCGCAGGCCGGTTCAGTGAGGAGACGCACATCGATGACATGCGCGATTTCGTCGAGCGAGAACGGCCTCACAATGACGCCCTTGCGAGGAATGATGTCCACCAGACCGTTCTGCGCGAGGCGGTGCAATGCCTCTCGAACAGGGGTGCGGCCGATGCCGCGTTCGAGAGAGATTGTGGTCTCGTTGAGATGCGCGCCGGGTGCGTAGGCGGTGGTCACGATCCGGCTCTTGATAGCGTCATAGGCTTTGCCGGTCAGTGAGACCGCAGCAGACTTCGTCCTTTTTCTGAACCAAATTCCTGGCGGTGCGCTGAGGGTGTGGTTCCATTGTTGTCGGCCCTTATGCCGTGCGATGGTGCCACTGGCGCGGACTGCTTGGCTGGGGCGGGAGGGTTCGAACCTCCGAATGGCGGAATCAAAATCCGCTGCCTTACCACTTGGCTACGCCCCAGCAGTGTCAGGAAGGCCCCGGTTCTAGCGGCGCCGCCGATTGATCGCAATG
>JAEYVN010000528.1 GCA_023431725.1 Pseudomonadota bacterium | reverse complement strand
CAGGTTCCCGGCGTGCCGGCCTTCCATGAGGTGCAGAAGCCTTCCTTCACCACCTTCCAGGTGCCCTCAGACTTTTCGACTGGCTCGCCGGCCTTCTTGATGGGCTCGCGTGTCGCTTTTCCGTCCGGAGTGAAGACCATCGTGAAGCGCTGGCGCGTGGTGCTGGTCGCGACGAAAGGCTTGCCGTTGAAGAACATCGCCTTGATCTGCGTTCCATCGAGCGCCTGGGCCGACGCCGGAACATACAGCAGTGGAAGCACCGCAAGGGACAACAGGATACGCATCGAGAAACCTCCGGCAGCGACCGATCTTGTCCGCATCTTAAAAGCCGGAGGCGTCAGCGTATAGTGACGTGCGGTCACAGCGTTAAGACGCTGCCGGCCGCTTACAGCATTGACGGTAGAATGCGGTTCGGCGGCTTGTGCCCGTCCATGAAGGTCTTGATGTTGATGATGACCTTCTCGCCCATATCGATGCGGCCCTCTACGGTAGCCGATCCCATATGCGGCAGCAGCACGACTTTGCCTTCGCGCGCCAGCTTGGCAAGCCGCGGGCTCACCGCAGGCTCATGCTCGAACACGTCGAGCCCGGCGCCGGCGATTTCTCCGGCCGCGATCATGCGGACCAGCGCATTCTCGTCGATCACCTCGCCGCGGGCGGTATTCACCACATAGGCCTCCGGGCGCAGCAGCTTGAGCCGGCGCGCCGACAGAAGGTGATAGGTGGCTGGCGTGTGCGGGCAGTTGATCGAGACGATATCGACCCGCGCCAGCATCTGGTCGAGGCTTTCCCAATAGGTGGCGCCCAATTCTTCCTCGATCTGGGCGGCGACCCTTCGGCGGTTGTGATAGTGGATCTGCAGGCCGAAGGCGCGGGCCCGGCGAGCCACGGCCTGGCCGATGCGCCCCATGCCGATGATACCGAGCCGCTTGCCCCAGATGCGATGGCCGAGCATCCAGGTCGGCGACCAGCCACCCCATTCATTTTCGCCGGTCAGAACCTGCGCCCCTTCGGCCAGCCGTCGCGGGACAGCGAGGATCAGCGCCATGGTCATGTCGGCGGTGTCTTCGGTCAGCACGCCGGGCGTATTGGTCACGGTGATCCCGCGCTGTAGTGCGGTGGTGACGTCGATGTTGTCGACGCCATTGCCGAAATTGGCGATCAGCTTCAGGTTTTCGCCAGCCTGCGCCAGCACCGAGGCGTCGATGCGGTCGGTCACGGTCGGTACCAGCACATCGGCGGTTTTCACGGCCTCGGCCAGTTGCGCCTGCGTCATCGGAACGTCGTCGAGATTGAGTCGCGCATCGAACAATTCGCGCATGCGGGTCTCGACGCGCTCCGGCAACTTGCGCGTCACGACCACCAACGGCTTCTTCCGATTCTGCATGTTTCAGCCTTGGACTATCTCGTTCAATGTCCCGCGGACTGAAAGACTGTTCAGTCCTCTTTAACCGAGTTGACCGAAACTGCGCCGTTCCGACCACGCCCGCCAGTGTCACGTTCTGTAGCAGATGACCGTATCAAGACAAACCATCCGGCCCATCGCTATCGCAATAGCTATCGCATTCTCTGGACTCGGCCTCTGCCCGCCGGCGTTTGCTGCGGCAGGAGATGGTGCTGCGGGGAGCGCCAGCGGCCTGCCGGTGCCGCGCTACGTCAGCCTGAAGTCGGAACGGGTCAACGTCCGAACCGGTCCGACCAAGGATCACGATGTGGCCTGGGTTTTCACCAAGCAGGGGCTGCCGGTGGAAGTGACCGCCGAGTTCGAGAACTGGCGCCGCATTCGCGATGCCGAGGGCGCGGAAGGCTGGGTCTATCACTCGATGCTGAGTGGCCGGCGCACCGCGGTCGTCACTTCGCGTGACAAGGATCAGCTTGTCGGCGTCCTCGGCAGTCCTGCTGTGGACAGCGATATCAAGGCGCAATTGCAGGCGGGCGTTGTGACGTCGGTCAAGCGCTGCGACGGTCAATGGTGCCGGGTAACCGGCCGGCAATTCGACGGTTGGGTGCCGCAGGAACGCCTGTGGGGCGTCTATCCGAACGAGAAGGTCGATTGAGCAGATAAAAAAATCAGGCGCGTGGGAGCCACGCGCCTGACCGGAATTCCGCTTTGTTGCTGATGTCGATCAGCGGCGCTTGTCGGTCTTCTTCAGCCGCACCACCACGTCGATGCGGGCGACCTCATAGCCTTCCGGCGCGATCGGCATCTTGTCGACGATGACATCGTTGCCCGGAATATCGACCAGTTCGTTGGCGCCTTCGACAAAGAAGTGATGGTGATCCGAAGCGTTGGTGTCGAAATAGGTCTTGGAGCCGTCAACCGCGACCTGGCGCAGCAGACCGACTTCGGTGAACTGATGCAGTGTGTTGTACACGGTGGCCAGCGAAACCGGCACCTTTGCCTTGCTCGCTTCCTCGTAAAGCATTTCCGCCGTCAAATGCCGGTCGCCTTTCGCGAACAGGATCCATCCCAGCGCCATGCGCTGACGGGTCGGACGCAGGCCCACTTCGCGGAGCATCGACTTGACGTCATGCCAGGGGCAGCCATTCAGGTCGGCACGACGGAAATCGCCCGGATGGGCCTCGGACGGATGGGTCGTCGAGGTTTCGGAAGGCGTGGAAAAAATAGTACGCGTAAGGTTCATGATTTCACTGCCCAATGATCCCGGTTCAAGGCCGAGATTGTTGCATTCGAAATCATACACGAGGCCATGCTCTTATTGCAACCGCTTCGCATCTAGGATCATTCTAAACGGCAAGCACGGCTGACTGCTTTGCTCCTACGTAGGCCTCTATGTTAGGAACCGCCGCGAGGTCGCTTTGCGACCAACCATTGAGGAACCTGACAGGAATGCAGAGCCGCCAATCCAGCTTTGAATATGAAGAACTTCTGGCATGCGGCCGGGGTGAATTGTTCGGCGAAGGACCGCAGTTGCCGCTCCCGCCGATGCTGATGTTCGAGCGTATTTCGGAACTTTCCGAACAGGGCGGCGAATATGGCAAGGGCTTCGTTCGGGCAGAGCTGACCATCAAGCCGGACCTCTGGTTTTTTCCCTGTCATTTCAAGGGCGATCCGGTGATGCCGGGTTGCCTCGGGCTCGACGCCCTGTGGCAATTGCTGGGCTTCTTCCTCGGCTGGTCCGGGTCGTCCGGCAACGGACGCGCGCTCGGCCTCGGCGAGCTGAAATTTTCCGGTCAGGTCCTGCCCAGCGTGCAAAAGGTCGTTTACGGCCTCGAGATCAAGCGCGTGATGCGCTCAAAGCTGGTGCTGGGCATTGCTGATGGCTGGCTCTCCGCCGATGGTAACGTGATCTACCGTGCCAGCGACCTGAAGGTCGGCCTGTTCAAGCAGGATGCCCCGCTGGCGGCTGGTTCCTGATCGGCTGCGACGAAAGCGTTCTTGCGGCGCGCCGCCCGTGTGCGCTCCTTGCAGACTTGCGCCGGACCGGCCAAGTGTGCGCCTATCGGGATCGGGACAAGCCTTTAGCCGGGCGGCCCGATCTTTCGGGGACCCCTGATCGCTTGCGGTCGGGATTACGGGCGCACTCCAACTTTTATAATCGACGAGGCACACATGCGGCGAGTGGTCGTAACCGGGATGGGGATTGTCTCATCCATCGGTAACAATACGCAGGAGGTTCTCGCGAGCCTTCGTGAGGCGAAGTCGGGCATCTCGCGCGCGGCTCAGTTCGCGGACCACGGCTTTCGCTGCCAGGTCGCCGGCATTCCGGATATCGATGCCGAAAGCATGATCGACCGCAGGGCGATGCGCTTTCTCGGTCAGGGTGCCGCCTGGAACCATATCGCCATGGAGCAGGCGATCCGTGACAGCGGCGTCGAAGAAAAGGACATCGTCAACGAGCGCACCGGCATCGTGATGGGATCGGGCGGCCCGACCACCTCGACGATCGTGGAGGCCGCCGACATCACCCGCGAAAAGGGATCGCCCAAGCGCATCGGGCCATTCGCCGTACCGAAGGCCATGTCGTCGACGGCTTCGGCAACGCTGGCGACCTGGTTCAAGATCAAGGGCGTGAATTATTCGATCTCGTCGGCCTGCGCGACGTCCAATCATTGCATCGGCAATGCCGCGGAGATGATCCAGTGGGGCAAGCAGGACATGATCTTCGCCGGTGGCTGCGAAGATCTGCACTGGACGCTGTCGAATCTGTTCGACGCCATGGGTGCGATGTCGTCGAAATACAACGATGCGCCGGAGACCGCGTCGCGTGCTTATGACGCCGACCGCGACGGCTTCGTGATCGCGGGCGGTGCCGGCGTTCTCGTGCTGGAAGAGCTGGAGCACGCGAAGGCGCGCGGCGCGAAAATTTACGCAGAGGTTGCCGGCTATGGTGCGACCTCCGACGGTCACGATATGGTGGCGCCGTCCGGCGAAGGCGCCGTGCGCTGCATGAACATGGCGCTGCAGACGGTGAACGTGCCGATCGATTACATCAATCCTCATGCCACGGCGACGCCGGTCGGCGATGCCAAGGAGATCGAGGCGCTGCGCGAAGTATTCGGCAGCAAATGTCCGCCGATCTCCGCGACCAAGTCATTGACGGGCCATTCACTTGGTGCGGCCGGCGTGCAGGAGGCGATCTACTCGCTGCTGATGATGAATAACGGCTTCATCTGCGAGAGCGCCAACATCAAGACGCTGGATCCTGCCTTCGCCGATATGCCGATCATGCGCGAACGCAAGGACAATGTGAAGCTTGGGTGCGTGCTCTCGAATTCGTTCGGTTTCGGCGGCACCAATGCGTCGGTCGTGTTCAAGCACGTCGATGCATGACGCTGGACGATGAAGCTTGTCGATCAGGATATCGATTGGCATGACGGCAATCTCGTTGACATTCAGGTCAACGGATTGTCGGCCAGGAAGCAGGACATCCGGCTTTATCTCGATCTGTATCCAGGCGATGAAACCAGCACGTCACGCAAACGATATTGCTGCACCGGCGACGGCTTGCGGCGTTTCATGATCAACGGCGATGTTGCGCGGCTCGTCAGGAACAGCAAGGCCGGCAATATCGAATACATGCGGATGGACTTCACCGAGAATACCGAAATTCTGACGGTCTTCCTGTTCGGGGCCGTCATCGAAGCCGAAGCTGCTAATTTCCAACTGTCAGAAGTCAAGAGATGACCAAATTGATGCAAGGCAAGCGCGGGCTCATCATGGGCGTCGCCAACGATCACTCGATTGCATGGGGCATCGCCAAGACGCTCGCGGAGCACGGCGCCGAGATCGCATTCACCTATCAGGGCGAAGCGCTGCTGAAGCGGGTGAAGCCGCTTGCGGAATCGATCGGCCAGGATTTCCTCATGCCGTGCGACGTCGAGGACATCGCGACCGTCGATGCCGTGTTCGATGAACTGAAAAAAAGATGGGGCACGATCGACTTCTTCATTCATGCAGTCGGCTTTTCCGACAAGAGCGAGCTGAAGGGTCGCTTCGCCGATAACACGCGCGAGAATTTCGTGCGCACCATGGTGATCTCCTGCTTCTCCTTTGCCGAAAGCGCCAAGCGCGCTGCCGAACTGATGCCAAACGGCGGCTCGATGGTTACGCTGACCTACAACGGCGGCGATCGCGCGATGCCCAACTACAACGTCATGGGTCTTGCGAAGGCGGCGCTCGAATCCTCGGTGCGCTATCTCGCGGTCGATTTCGGTCACCAGAAAATCCGCGTCAATGCGATTTCGGCCGGTCCGATTCGCACGCTTGCGGGCGCCGGCATCGGCGATGCCCGCTACATGTTCGCGTTCCAGCAGCGTCATTCGCCGCTGGGCCGTGGCGTGACGCTGGAAGACCTTGGCGGCTCGGGCCTTTATCTGTGTTCGGATCTGTCGACCGGTGTGACCGGCGAAATCCATTTCGTGGATTCGGGCTACAATGTCATTGCGATGCCGCAGCCGGATGCGCTGCGCGCGGACGCGGAGAAGCCGTCGGATTAGTTTTGAACGGCAGCCTGCCGGTGGCTGCCGTTCGTTCCTTGGAATCTATTCCCGATGCCGGAGTCTTTCTTTACCGAGCCAACCACCGGCTATTGGCAGGACATGACTGCCGATATTCCAGCGCGTTTCACGGCTGCGCCGCCATACCGATACGG
>JAEYVN010000459.1 GCA_023431725.1 Pseudomonadota bacterium | reverse complement strand
GCCTGGATCTCCATCAACGCCACAAGGCCATGCACTTCAGGCTCTTGCGGAGCAAGGCCAGCAAGCACGCGGCCCAGACGCAGCGCTTCCTCGCACAACATCGGGCGCATCCAGTCGGCGCCGCTGGTCGCCGAATAACCCTCGTTGAAAATCAGATAGATTACCCCCAGTACGGCGGATAATCGCTCGATGCGATCGTCGCCATGCGGGACTTCAAACGGCACGCGCTGTTCGCTCAATGTGCGCTTGGCCCGGACGATGCGCTGCGCGATGGTCGGCTCCGGCACGAGGAATGCGCGCGCAATTTCATTGGTCGTCAAACCACCGAGCAATCGCAACGTCAGCGCCACCTGCGCTTCGATGGTCAACACCGGGTGACAGGCGGTGAAGATCAGGCGCAGAAGATCATCATTGATGTCGTCGTCGAGGGCGGCATCGAAATCGGGAATCGACAGTTCATCGGCCTGCAGGTCTCGGCCGATGTCCTCATGCTTGCGATCCTGCATTTTGATGCGGCGGAAGTGATCAATCGCACGCCGTTTGGCGATGGCCATCAGCCACGCGCCAGGCTTGTCCGGCACACCGCTTGTCGGCCAGGACTCCAGCGCGGCGACCAGCGCATCCTGCGCCAGTTCTTCGGCCATGCCGACATCCCGCGTGAAACGGGCGAGACCGGCGATCAGCTTCGCCTGCTCGATCCGCCAAACGGCGTGAATGGCCTGATGGGTGTCGGTCGCTGTCACGGCGACCGATACACCACCTTCCCGTGTGCTGTTGCAAGGCCCGCCGGGTCAGAGCGACAAATTACCGTCCCTCTGCATTCCTTGCCATTTCGGCGCGCGTCTCCGCCTCGCGTGCTGCCTGCTCGGGCGTGAACACGTCCGGCGAGAAATCGGCGGGATCAAAGATCGCACGCAGTTCGACCTCGCCCTTGCCAAGCACTTCCAGAAAGCGCTTGGACCACATCACGGCCTCATCCATGGTCTTGACTTGGAAGATCGCGTAGGAGGCCACCACCTCCTTGGATTCAGTGAAGGGTCCGTCGGTCACGGTCATCTTGCCATCGGCGAGCTTGACGCGCTTGCCCTCGGCGATTGGATGAAGTCCGTTCGTGTCGAGCAGGACGCCGGCCTTTGTCATTTCCTCGACGAACGTGCCCATCCGGCCCATCAACTCCATATCGGGTGGCGCGGCCTCGGAAGCAGGATCGGCCTTGAGCATTCCCAAAATTCGCATCGTTATCTCCTCTTGATCAGGCGAGAGCGACGGTCAGACCCGCGACCTGCCTCGCTCTCATCCTCATGTCGAACAGCAACATTCAAAATCGACACGTCGCCGAAAAATAATTCCGCCTACTTCTGGACGCCCACTTCCATCTCGCGGAAGCGGTCGAGCGTTTTGCTCTCCCCGAAATCCTCGAGTTCGAACATCTGACGAATTTCGATTTCCCCATCGGCAAGAGCAGGATTTGGAAAGCGCTTCGTCCACTCTAACGCCTCCTCGCGAGACTTTACGTTGATGATGGTATAGCCGGCCACCAGCTCCTTGGTTTCCGAGAAGGGGCCATCGACGATGGTCTTCTGCCCGCCGGCCCACTTGATCCGCCAGCCCTTCGCACTAGGGTGCAGGCCGTTGCCGTCCAGAAGGACCCCGGCCTTGGCCAGTTGCTCGTGGTAGTCGGCCATGGCCGCCAAAAGGTCTTCCCCCGGCATCACGCCGGCTTCGGAATCCTTGGTCGCCTTCACCAGAATCATGAAACGCATAGTCATTCTCCTCATCGCGAGCCGCATTTCCGACCGCCGGACGCCCGCTCCGCCGTCACGACGAACGGTAAGCGGCCGGATCGACCTCGGCAGCGAACTTTTTCGATGCGGCCTCCCGATGACTCGCAGTTTCAGGACGGGCAGAGGGTCATGTCGATAACCCGGCACGTCGTGGTCGTCGGCGCGGCGACCTTGGTCTCGCGGGTGCTGGGGTTTGTGCGCGACGTGGCGATCGCCGGCCTGTTCGGGGCCGGGCCGCGGGCTGACGCCTTTGTCGTCGCCTTCCAGTTCAACAATCTGGTGCGCCGGCTTCTGACCGAAGGAGCGCTGAATTCCGCTTTTGTACCGCTTTACCTGCGACGCCGGTCAGACAAGAGCGAGAGCAACGCGAGCGCCTTCGCCGGGCAGGTGATCGGCACGGTGACCCTGGTCCTGATCGGCCTTGCCATTGTGCTCGCGCTCATCATGCCGCTTCTGATGTTCGTGCTGGCGCCCGGCTTTGCGGACAATCCGACGCGTTTCTCGCTGGCGATCGAGATCGCGCGGCTGATGCTGCCCTATCTCGTGCTCGCGGGACCCATTGCCGTGCTGATGGGCGTGCTGAACGCCAATCACCGTTATGCCGCCGCAGCAATCGCCGCCATTCTGTTCAACGTGGTGGTGCTTGCGGCGATCGCCATGGTCATGTTCATGCAATCCGGCGACAGCGATCGCTCGGCCTGGATCGTCGCATTATCGATAGCATTTGCGGGCGTGTGCCAACTCGTTCTCGTGGGCATTGCCGTCTGGGCAGGACGCCAACGCGTCACCCCGCTCAGCGTGTTGCCGCGTGGCGAAGCCCATGCGTTCGCATCACTCGCCATCCCGGGATTGATCGCAAGCGGCATTCCGCAACTGACGATCATCGTCGGGGCTATGATTGCGTCCGATGTGCCTGGCGCCGTCTCATTCCTTTATTACGAAAACCGATTGGTGGAACTGCCGCTCGGTATTGTCGGCATCGCCGTCGGAACGGTAATGACGCCGACATTGTCTCAGGCCCTCCGCGGCGACGAGCGTGATCTCGGTACGCGCGCATTCCGGCATGGCATCGAGATGTCGGCTGGGCTTGCGCTGCCCGCCGCCATTGCGCTCGCGCTGCTCGCCTGGCCGATCGTTCACATCCTGTTCGAGCGCGGCGCATTCACGGCGGCCGACAGCCACGCGACCGCGCAACTGCTGGCGGCGCTGGCCTGCGGACTGCCGGGACATGTCCTGGTCAAGGCCTTGTCGCCTTTGTTCTTTGCGCGAGAAAACACGCGCCTGCCGATGATCGCGGTGCTAGCCGGATTGATCGCCGCCATCGTCATGGGCGTTGTGCTGATGCCGATGATCGGGCCGGTTGGCGTCGCGGCGGGCGTTGCGGCATCCGGCTGGTTCAGCGCCGCGCTGATGGTGCTGTTTGCGATCCGACGCCGCGTGTTACCACCGGCCGCGATTGTCTGGCAGCGGCTGGCCTTGATCCTGGTGGCCGCCATCGCGATGGGGGCTGCCGTCCGTCTGTTCGCGGGCCAGATCGGCCTTTACGCCATGAGCGATACCAGCCGGCTCCTGCACGCCGCCCAACTCGCCGGGGTGGTGGCCTTCGGTCTTGTCTTTTACGTCGGATGCCTCTGGCTGTTCCGGATCGTCAGTCCGTCCGACGTCCAAAAAGTCGGGTAAAGGGCGCAGCCCTTGCCACGAGGCCGTGCGGCATGGCATTCACCCGCGCTCTTTATATTGTTCACCGCAGAGGCCGCGATGGCGTTCAAACAACTGGTATTTTCCGGCGTCCAGCCGACGGGAAACCTGCATCTCGGCAATTATCTCGGCGCAATTACCAAATTCGTCGATCTGCAGAAGTCGTTCGAGTGCATCTATTGCGTCGTCGACATGCATGCGATCACCGTCTGGCAGGATCCTGAAGAACTGCGGCGGACAATCCGCGAGGTGACGGCAGCCTTCATTGCCTGCGGCATCGATCCGAAGAAGCACATCGTGTTCAACCAGAGCCAGGTGGCCGAGCATGCCGAGCTCGCATGGGTGTTCAATTGCGTCGCGCGCATGGGCTGGCTGAACCGCATGACGCAGTTCAAGGAAAAGGCCGGCAAGGACCGCGAGAATGTTTCGGTGGGCCTGTTCGCCTATCCGAATTTGATGGCGGCCGACATTCTCATCTACCGCGCCACGCACGTTCCGGTCGGCGAAGACCAGAAGCAGCATCTCGAATTGTCGCGCGATATCGCGCAGAAATTCAACAACGACTTCGGCGCGCAGATCACGAAATACGGTTTCGGAGACATGTACTTCCCGTTGCCGGAACCCGTCATTCAGGGTCCGGCAACGCGCGTCATGTCGCTGCGCGATGGCTCGAAGAAAATGTCGAAGTCGGATGCGTCCGAATATTCGCGCATCAACCTGACGGACGATGCCGACACCATCGCGCAGAAAATCCGCAAGGCCAAGACCGATCCCGAGCCCCTGCCGAGCGAAGAGAAGGGTCTGGAAACGAGGCCGGAAGCCGACAACCTCGTTGGCATCTACGCAGCATTGAAGGATGTCAGCAAATCGGAAGTGCTGCGTGACTTCGGCGGCGCGCAATTCTCATTGTTCAAGTCGTCACTCGTTGACCTTGCGGTTGAAAAGCTTGGTCCAATCGGCGGCGAGATGAAACGCCTTGTCGGCGACGCGGCTTATATCGATCAGGTTCTGGCTGACGGCTCCGATCGTGCACGCGTCATCGCGGCGGAAACAATGAAGTCGGTGAAGGACATCGTCGGTTTCGTGCGGCGCTGACTGGCCGCCCATTCCGAAAGTCAAGTCCGACATTGTCTTGTGACCATCACCATCGCCGTGGCAGAATCGGCTCGCCGCAAATTGCGCGCATGACCGGGGTGGGCCGTCAGTCAGGGGAAGGTCGATGAGCCGCAAACGCCGCTCCTATGAATCCGGCCATAAGCCGAAATACCTTGTCATCGTCGATGACACGCCGGAAGGCGACCGGGCGATCTATTATGCCAGCCGCCGCGTTTCGCGCATCGGCGCCAACATGATCATGCTGCGCGTGGTCGATATCGAGGACCGCAATCAGCAGTGGCTGGGCGTCGCCGACATCATGCGGGCCGAAGC
>JAEYVN010000431.1 GCA_023431725.1 Pseudomonadota bacterium | reverse complement strand
GGTATGAGGTGCGGGTGACGGAAGCCGGCCATCTCGGCGCCCGCGGCGGCGTCGATTTCATGGTGGCGATGAACCCGCAGACCTTCGACAAGGATATCGCCGGCATCGAGCCCGGTGGCTATCTGCTCTACGACTCCACCAAGCCCCTGCCCCAGTCGAAATTCAGGCCGGACATCAATGTCATCGGCGTGCCGCTGACGGCGATCTGCAACAAGGAATATACCGACCCGCGCCAACGCCAGCTGTTCAAGAACATCATCTATCTCGGCGTGCTGTCCGCCCTGCTCGACATGGACGCCAAGGTGATCGAGACGCTGATCGGCGAACAATACAAAGGCAAGGACAAGCTGATCGGGCCGAATGTGCACGCGCTGCACCTCGGCCGCGAGTGGGCATTGCAAAACCTGACGTGCCCGATCGGATTGCGGGTGCGTGCGGCCGACAAGGTCGGCGACAGGATTTTCATCGAGGGCAACAATGCCGCAGCGCTTGGCGCGGTCTATGGCGGCGCGACCGTCTGTGCCTGGTATCCGATCACGCCGTCCTCGTCTCTGGCCGATGCGTTTACGCGGCATTGCGCCAGGCTGCGCGTCGACAAGGACACCGGCGAAGCGAAATATGCGATCGTCCAGGCCGAGGACGAATTGGCCTCCATCGGCATGGTGATTGGCGCCTCCTGGAACGGCGCCCGCGCCTTTACCGCGACCTCCGGCCCCGGCATCTCGCTGATGCAGGAATTCATCGGCCTTGCCTATTTCGCGGAAATCCCCTCGGTCATCTTCAACGTGCAGCGCGCCGGCCCGTCCACGGGCATGCCGACACGCACGCAGCAATGCGACCTCCTGTGCTGCGCCTATGCCTCGCATGGCGACACGAAGCATGTGCTGCTGTTCCCCGAAGACCCGCACGAGGCATTTGAATTCGGTGCGTTGTCGTTCGATCTGGCGGACCGGCTGCAAACCCCGATCTTCGTCATGCTCGATCTCGACATCGGCATGAACCACCGTCTCTGCGCACCGTTCAAATGGGACGACAGCCGTAAGCATGACCGCGGCAAGGTCATGACCTACGAGGATCTCGAGGCCGGCCGGGAATTCGGCCGCTACCTTGATGTCGACGGCGACGGCGTGCCCTATCGCACCTATCCCGGCACGCACCCGACCAAGGGCTCGTTCTTCACCCGCGGCACCTCGCGCGACCGCTATGCCAAATATACCGAGGAAGGCGCGGCCTATATCGACAACATGCAGCGTCTCGTCCGCAAGTTCGAGACCGCCAAGAACGTGGTGCCGCGGCCGTTGATTGCCAATGCCGACAAGCCGACCAAATACGGCGTGATCTATTTCGGCTCGACGGCACCGGCGATGGACGAAGCGATCGCCATGATCGAAGCCAAGGGGCACCACCTCGACCGCATGCGCATCCGCGCCTTCCCGTTCCATTCCAGCGTCGCCAGCTTCGTGGCCGACCACGATTTCGTCTACGTGGTCGAGCAGAACCGCGACGCACAGCTTCGTTCGATGATCGTCAATGAATGCGGCATCGATCCGGTACGGCTTGTGCCGATCCTGCATTACGACGGCACGCCGATCACCGCCCGCTTCATCGCCAGGACGATCGGCGATCATCTCGACCAGTTGAAGGTCAAGCCGAAACAGGTTGCGTCATGACCTACCTCGCCAAACCGAAATTCCATCACCCCGCGCTGCCGCGCAACGAACTCGGCTACACGCACCGCGACTATGAAGGCACGATCTCGACATTGTGCGCTTGTTGCGGACATGACTCGATCACCGCATCCATCATCGAGGCGTGTTTCGAATTGTCGATCGAACCGCACCGCGTGGCGAAGATTTCCGGCATCGGCTGTTCGTCGAAGACGCCGACCTATTTCCTCGGCAATTCGCACGGCTTCAATTCGGTGCATGGCCGCATGCCATCGGTGCTGACCGGCGCCAATCTCGCCAACCGCGACCTGATCTATCTCGGCGTATCCGGCGACGGCGATTCAGCCTCGATCGGCTTTGGCCAGTTTGCCCATGCGCTGCGGCGCGGCGTCAACATGGTCTATATCGTCGAGAACAACGGCGTTTACGGCCTGACCAAGGGCCAGTTCTCAGCCACCGCCGACCGTGGCTCGAAATCGAAACGCGGTGTCATCAACACCGACAATTCCATCGACCTTGCCGCCATGGCGCTGCAGCTTGGCGCCACATTCGTCGCCCGCTCCTTCTCAGGCGACAAGAAGCAGCTGGTGCCGATCATCAAGGCGGCCATCGAGCATCAGGGCGCAGCGTTTTTGGACGTGATCTCGCCGTGCGTTGCCTTCAACAATCACGCCGGCTCGACCAAGAGCTTCGACTATGTGCGCGAGCACAACGAAGCGGTGAACAGGCTGGACGTGATCCCGGCCCGCGCGCCGATCGCCGTGGATTATGCCGAAGGGTCGGTGCAAATCGTCGAGCAGCATGACGGTTCCAGGCTCGCTCTGCGCAAGCTCGGAGCCGATTACGAAATCCACGACCGTTATGCTGCGATGAACTTCTTGCAGAAGCACGCGGCCGAGGGCCAGATCGTCACCGGAGTGCTCTATATCGCTGACGAGCCGCAGGATCTGCATACATCGCTGAAGACGGTGAAGGCGCCACTCAACACGCTGACCGAAAAGGAATTGTGTCCGGGGTCGGCCGCTCTGGACAAGATCAACGCGGGATTGCGATAGCGTCCTGCGCCGAACGGTCGGCCGCATGGGCTGATGCAAGATCCAGCCTTAGCGTCAGGCAGAAGGCGGAGCCCCCGCTACGCAGGAAGGTGGTTAGCGGCGTCGTGACCACGCGATAGCCACGTTCCGCAAGCTCCGCGCGCAGCCGGTCACTGCAGGACGACGTCACCAGATTGTCACCGATCGAGACGGCATTGGCGCACAGATGCGCCGCGTCGTGTTCGGCGATGGCAATACGCTGGCTGGCCGATGCCCGTTCCTCGATCATCGCCCGGCCCTCCGCGTTGAAAGCCTCGCGCACATACATGATCTCGCCGCGCGGAAGAGCGCTCAGCGCGGTATCCATGTGATAGAAGCGCGGATCGATGAGTTCGAGCGCAATGG
>JAEYVN010000405.1 GCA_023431725.1 Pseudomonadota bacterium | reverse complement strand
AGCAAACCGGCATTCGTGGTGGCGTAGGCGGGGCCGTAGACATCGGTGCAGGTGGCGGGGAACAGGCTGTAGATTTCTCCCCATGCAAAGAACACCAGGCCGCTCAGCAGCACGAACAGGAGCGGATCGCGGCCGAACAGGCTCAGCGCCCAGATGCCGACCGCTTCCAGCGAGAAGGCGATGAACATCGTGTTCTCGCGTCCGATATGGTCGGAGACCCAGCCGAAGAATGGCCGCGTGAAGCCGTTGAGGACGCGATCGATCGACAGCGCGAATGTCAGCGCGGGCAATGTCAGGCCGAGAACGCTGACCGGAACGTTGGCAACGTTGAAGTCGGCGGCGATCGGCGCAAGCTGTGCGGTCGCCATCAGCCCGCCTGCGCCGACAAGAACGAACATCAGATACATCACCCAGAAGATCGACGATCGCAGCATTTCGATCGGCGTGAAGTTGCGCCGGGTCTGCCGAAGGCGGGTTGAAGCCGCCGGCGGCACCTGGCCTGCGGCGGGAGCGGCGAGAAGCAGTCCCAGCAGGATGACAACGATCCCCTGGCCAATGCCGAACCAGAAGAACGTGGCTTCATAGCCGTGCGTCTGGATCATCATCTGGATCGGAATGATGGTGAGCGCCGATCCGGCACCGAACCCGGCGGCCGTCAGGCCCGCGGCCAGCCCGCGGCGGTCCGGAAACCATTTCAGGGCATTGCCGACGCAGGTGCCATAGATCGCGCCGGCGCCGGCGCCACCGATCGCTGCGGCGATGTAGAGTTCGGTGAGCGTGTCCGCCCGCGAATTCATCACCCAGGCCAGCGCCACCAGACAGCCGCCGGCCAGCACGACGATCCGCGGTCCGTAGCGATCGACGACCCAGCCCTCGAACGGGACCAGCCAGGTTTCGGCCAGAACGAAAATCGTGAATGCACCCTGGATCGACGCGCGTCCCCAGTGATGCGCCGCATCCATGGGGAGCACGAACAAGGTCCAACCATATTGCAGGTTGGCGATCATGATCATGCAGCCGATACCGGCCGATAGCTGCACCCAGCGCATGGCTGGGCTGAATTGTGCGTATTGGAGGTCGTCGCTGCGAGCTTCGCCTTGAGCCATGGCTTGAACTTCGGGCTTGAAGCGGGTTCTTGATCTGGCCGGCCGGACGTCTTTGCAATTGCGCTGCCTGAGACGTAAAAAGTCGAGGAGCCGTTTAGATCGGCTATGACGATAACTTGATGACTGAAAGCCCGGATTCACGAGCATGGCCAGTTCCAGTATCGGACAGAATTCCGAACAGCCCGGCCGTCTCGCCGAAAACATCGTCTATTTCGCGCGCGCGCTGCGCGCAGCGGGCATCCCGGTCGGTCCGGGCTCGGTGATGGATGCGCTGGAAGCGCTGCGCGTTGCCGGCATCAATACGCGCGAGGATTTCTACTGGACGCTGCATGCGGTGTTCGTGAAGCGGCACGAGCATTCGATCCTGTACGATCAGGCGTTCCAGATCTTCTTCCGCAAGCGCGCCTATTTCGACCAGCTCATGGCGATGATGCTGCCGCAGACGATGCCGCAGCCCGACAACGCACCGCCGCCGCCGGCTGCCAAGCGCGTGCTGGATGCGATGTTCAAGAACGAGAAGAAACAGCAACCGCAGGACAAGAAGGACGTCGAGATCGACGCGCGGCTGACGGTGTCGGATCGCGAGGTATTCGAGAAGAAGGACTTCGCGCAGATGTCGGCGGCCGAGATCGCCGAGGCCAAGCAGGCAATCAAGCAGCTCGTGCTGCCGCTGGACGAAGTGAAGACACGCCGGCTGAAGGTCTCGCGGCATGGTCACATGATCGACCTGCGACGCACCTTGCGCTCGAGCATGAAGGCGGGCGGGGCGGTCATCGATCTCAAATATCTCGGACCGAAGACCAAGCAGCCGCCGATCGTCGCCTTGCTCGATATCTCCGGCTCGATGAGCCAGTACACGCGGCTGTTCCTGCATTTCCTTCATGCGGTGACCGATGCACGCAAGCGTGTCTCGACCTTCCTGTTCGGCACACGGCTGACCAATGTCACGCGTGCGCTGAAGGCGAAGGACCCGGACGAGGCCCTGGCCGCGTGTTCGGGCGGCGTGCTCGACTGGTCGGGCGGCACCCGCATTGCGCCATCGCTGGCGGCGTTCAATCGCGAATGGGGCCGGCGCGTGCTCGGGCAGGGTGCCGTGGTGCTCCTGATCACGGACGGCCTCGAACGCGAGCCGGGCGGACAACTGGCCTTCGAGATGGATCGCCTGCATCGCTCGTGCCGGCGGCTGATCTGGCTCAATCCCTTGTTAAGGTTTGACGGCTTCGAAGCGAAAGCGAGCGGCATCCGCATGATGCTGCCGCATGTTGACGAACTGCGGCCGATCCACAATCTCAACGCGATGAAGGATCTGTGCCGGGCGCTGTCGGCCGATGGCAACGGCAAGGCCGAGGCGAAGTATTGGTTGAACAAGGTCGCGTGACACGTGAGCCTGGGTTCAAGGCGCGATTCAACAACCAGGCGGAGATGATTCAAATGACACAGACTTCTCTGGCGACCGATGAAGACATCCTGCACGCCGCCGAAGAGTGGCGAAAGGCAGGGCGCGGTGTGGCGCTGGCCACGGTGGTGGAAACATGGGGCTCGGCGCCGCGGCCGGTCGGCTCCAATCTCGTCATTGATGAAGAGGGCAATTTCCTCGGCTCGGTGTCGGGCGGCTGCGTCGAAGGAGCGGTGGTGACTGAAGCCATCGATGTGATCGAGAGCGGCAAGGCCAGGACGCTGGAATTCGGCGTGGCCGACGAGACCGCCTGGAAGGTCGGGCTGTCCTGCGGCGGCACCATCCGCGTCTATGTGGAGAAGGTGGATTAGG
>JAEYVN010000311.1 GCA_023431725.1 Pseudomonadota bacterium | reverse complement strand
ATTCATCCCGGGCATCGCCGGCAAGTTTTACGGCCAGTTCGCCGTCACCGTGACCGTCGCGATGCTTATATCGGCGGTGAACGCGCTGACCCTGAGCCCCGCGTTATGCGGCGTGGTTCTCAAGCATGGGCTTTGGGTCAGTCTTTACAGCCGGATTATGGGCAGGATCAGCAGCTCTATCGAATGGATCAGCGACGGATACGCCAATATCGTCCGGCGGCTGGTGCGGGTTGCAGCGCTGTCGCTCCTTCTGGTGGCACTATTCGGCGGTGCCGCCTACTGGCTGGACAGAGTGATCCCGGGCGGCTTCCTGCCGGAAGAGGACCAAGGGCTGTTCTTCGTGCAAATCAATCTGCCGGCCGCCGCCGCGCGCAGCCGCACGCAGAGCGTCGTCGAGGAAGTCAGCAATATCACCAAAGAAATCCCCGGCGTCGCAACTATCACCTCGGTGATCGGCCGCAGCTTCATTGACAATCTCGCCGAGTCCAATTCCGGATTCCTGATCGTCACCCTGAAACCGTTCGCGGAGCGGATCGGCCCGAACCTCTCCGTCTTCGACATTCTGCGCGAAGTGCGCCAGAAAACCGCTGGCATCCGCGATGCCCTGATATTGCCAATCAACATGCCGCCGATCATCGGCCTCGGAACAGGCTCGGGCTTCCAGTACGAGCTGGAGGATCTGCGCGGCCAATCGCCCGCCGACCTCGCCTCGGTGACGCGTGCTCTGACCGTCGCCGCGAACCAGAATCCAAACCTGGAACAGGTGTTCACCACCTTCTCCGCAGACACGCCGCAAATTTTCCTGAACATCGACCGCGAGAAAGCGCTCAACGCCGGCGTCGACGTGAACGACGTGTTCAACGTGCTGCAGGCTACGCTCGGCGGATATTTTGTGAACTACTTCAATCGGTTTGGCCGCACCTGGCAGGTCATCATCGAGGGCGAGTCGCAGGATCGCAGAACCGTCGAGGACATCTACCGGATCTTCGTGCGCTCAAATACCGGCAACATGGTGCCCCTGCGCGCTTTGCTCGACGCCGAGGACCACGCCGGGCCGCAATTCATCACCCGATACAACAACTATCGCGCTGCCATGGTGATGGGCAATTCGGCGCCGGGCGTCAGTTCTGGCCAGGCAATCGCCATCATGGAGCAGCTCTCCAGAAGCACACTGCCTGCCGGCTATTCCTATCAATGGACGGGCACTGCCTATCAGGAGCTCGAAGCCGCCGGACAGACCGGCATCATATTGGGACTGGCGGTGCTGTTCGCCTATCTGTTCCTTGTTGGACTATACGAAAGCTGGTCCATTCCGCTCGGAGTGCTGCTGTCGGTCAGCGCCGGGTTGCTGGGCGCGATGCTCGCGCTGCGCTTGACCGGTCTCGACAACGACATCTACGCCCAGATCGGGATCGTGGTGCTGATCGGCCTTGCCGCTAAGAATGCGATCCTGATCGTCGCCTTCGCCAAGGACCGCCGCGAGGAAGGCATGCCGATCGGTCAGGCCGCCATCGTCGGCGCGCGGCAGCGCTTCCGCCCCGTGATGATGACAAGCTTCGCCTTCATTCTCGGACTCGTGCCGCTGGTGACGGCGGTCGGCATCTCCGCGGCCAGCCGTCGCGCCGTTGGCACGTCGGTGTTCGGCGGCATGATCTCCGCCTCGATCATCGGAATTTTCCTGGTGCCGATGCTCTACGTGCTGCTCGAGCGCGTGCGCGAATGGGTGCACGCGAACATCTTCCGGGAGCCACTGCATTACGCGCCCAGGCCGAAGTCGGGCGAACAGCACGACGACGCCTCCCCGCGCAAGGCCCCGGCGCAATGACGGGCGAAATCTGATTGATCTGTTGAATGCGGGCCGCCTGCACGCGGCCGTGCCTCGCGCGGTCATTCAAGCGCAGGCTGGCGCTACACTAGTAGCGGTCAGGACTTGATCAACGGATCGGGATCGACGGTGGAGAACGGCACGTCGGCGATGCCCCAGCTCCGCTTCACCGTGTGAACGTGGACGTCCTGCGCACCGTGACGCTTGAGGATCTCGATCACCTTGCCGTCGCGTGTCACATCCGGTGCATGGACCCAGAGCAGCAGCCCGCCGCCAGCAATCTGGTTCTGGATGCGCTCGGCATGCTTGTGCCCGAACATGCGCGCGAGCAGCAGCCCGACCACACCTCCGGCAATGCCAGCGCCGGCGACCACCGCGATGGTCGGCACAAGAGCCGCCCCGCCGAGAACCGCGGCGGCGGCCGCTCCAGAGCTGGCGACATAGACTGGCAGGCCGAACAGCGCGGCCAACCCTTCGCTGCGCGTATCCGATTAAACATAGGCCGCCCGGTCGACGTCAGCACGGTCTTCAAGGTCCCTTGCCGCCGGCGTCGCCGACTTGACCGATTCCGGCAGCGACTTCGAATCCGCCAGAAGGCTCATGTCGATTGGACGAAGTCCGATCTGCATCAGCTCGTCGATCGCGGCATTAAGCGAGGCTTCGTCGGCAAAAAGCCCCACAATCTCGCGCTCGTCGTATATCCGTTCTCCGGTGTCCTCATTGCCCTGCGAATCCGCTGGGGACTCCCGGCTGTTCTGCGGGCGTTGCTGCGCCGTCGCCATCGTAGTGTTCCCCGGTCGAATGCCGCCTGCGAACCGGCGACGGCGGAGGCTGCTCACCTCCGCCCTTCGCCACGCACGATCGTCACAAGCGCTTTTTCAACTCGCTGTCGACCTTGCTCCAGAAGGAGGACGTCGGCGCCTTGGCGCATGCATCGACCACAACAGGAGTGATTTGCTCAACACCCTGGACGTCGACTGCCACAGCGTCAGGCTTCTTTTGCCCCTGCTGATAACCCGCCGCCCAAGCAATGACATTCGGCTTGAACGACTCGTCAAGCGCGTTGAATTCCTCGCATGTCACACTCGCAACGGGTTTCTTTGCAAGTTCCGAAGCCGTGGCACCGGACGATGATTTGGCGCCCGTTGTTCCGGTGGAGGTTGACTGCGCCTGTCCCGCAACCACCGAGGACGCCAGTGTAAATGTCGCAATCAGTACAGTTCCAGCAAACCGCATCAACATGATCGCCTCCACGAATTGCACAATCGTACCACGCTCAATGTTGGCTCACCGGGATAGTTCCTGAACGCGAGCATACGCAGCACTCGTTTGCTCAACACTGCGTGATGGATAATGCACGCACTCAACATCCCTCGCGAGGCCGCAGAATATGCGGCCCTGAGAATTTCAGGACAACGAATATCCAATTCGGCGCAATTACGATCGAGCACAAGTCTGGGAAACCGGCGCGCGCCTCTTTTGGCGTTAGTTGCTCTCCGATCCAGCAGCGATGTAATGGGAGACCGTTGCCGGCTCGCTTAATCGCTGCCGGATCCGCAGTTCGTTCTCCCGATCAGCATTCGTCACGCGGTGATGCTGACGCAAGTGCTCGAGCCACGACCCGACGAAAAACACCTCGACGAACCTACATTCGTCGGTCGTGTCCTGATAGATACCCCAGGCATAAGCGCCGTCACGCCTGCGTTCGCCCTCAAGGACCGCGACCTCAGATAGAAATTCCTCTCGAAACTCACGCGAGGTCCGATATTCGACCGTCACCATGACCGGACCTGCATCCTTGGACATGTGCGCACTGAACACCGGCTCCGGCCAATGCAGCGACGGTGTAAAGTTGATTCCGGCGGCAGTCTGCAGCTGCCACCTCGCCGTCAGCGGAATGGCGACAAGCGCACAGGCCGCCGCAACGAAGAACACATTGCGCAGTTCGACGATTTCGCCAAGTCCACCCCAGACGAAGCTGGCCAGCGTCATCGAGCCGTAAAACACCGCAACGTAAACGGCAAGACCACGACCCCGCACCCAGTCCGGAAGAGATATCTGCGCTGAAACATTCAGGTTGGCGATGCCGGAGATCCAGCACAGGCCAGCGAGCGCGCTCGCAGCGAGCGCCATCAGCGGATCGTCCGCAATTCCGTACATCACAAGCGCTATCGCGGTTCCACCCTGCGCCGCGGCGACCAGCCTGTTCGTTCCAAGTTTTTTCTGAAGTGCGGGCATGACCAGCGCACCTGCCACTGCGCCAATGCCGATCGTCCCGAGAAGCAGACCGTAAATCTCCGGACCAGCCTTGATCTGCGTCTTGGTCAATACCGGCAACAGCGCCCAATAGGCGCTCGCAAAAAACACAAACGAAGCGTTCCGGAGCAGAGTTGCCCGGATATGCCGATTGAAGCGGACGTACCTGACGCCGGTACGCATGGCACTGGTCAAATGCTCGGCAGGAAGCGGCCGTGCGGGTTTTTTCTGCTGACGCCACCACAGCATGACGCCAATCACCCCAAGGTTGCTGATCGCGTTGATCCAGAATGGAGCGGCAATTCCGGCGACGACAATGATGGCGCCCGCGAGAGCAGGGCCGATCGCCCTGCTGATATTGATACCGAGACTGTTGAGTTCGATCGCGTGCGGCAAATAGTGCTTCGGCACGAGCATCGGAACGATGGCCTGGTAGGAAGGAGCTTCCAGGGCGGTCAGAACGCCGATCAGGAACACAAAGAGCAGCACGATCGCAGGCGTAACCCAGTCGACCCAAATGAGCGCCGCAAAGACTGCGCACGTCAGCGTAAAGAGCGCTTCCAGAACGATGATGAACCAACGCTTGTCGACAATGTCGGCGAGCGCCCCGGCCGGCAAGGCGAGCAGGAACATCGGCGCGCTAGTCGCCACCTGCACCAGCGACACCATCAGGGGCCCGCCGGACAGAATTGTCATCAGCCAGCCGGCGCTGGCATTGTACATCCATGTCCCGATGTTGCTGATCAGGATCGCGAGCCATAGCCACCTGAAGATCGCAAACCCGAACGGACTGAAGAACGACGGCTCCTCGGCAGCCGCTGTGGTAGCGCCGGCTTGTTCCTGTGACTTCTCAATCTCGGGCTTTCCACGAGAGAAGTGCGCGTCGATTTGATGCTTCGCTTAACAGCACCGTTCACGATCAACTGCGACTGATATCGACGACGTCAACAGTCATTTTCCGCTGCTGACCGTCCCTGTCCACCGTGATGCTCACTTTGCCCGGTGTCTGGATCCGCTCAAGTTCGTCTGTCAGATCAGAAAGCCGCCTGACCGGCTTTCCTTCCACGGCGACAATGACGTCGCCTGGTTCGCCGGTCGTGCGATTCACCCCCCGTAATCCGGCCTGATCCGCCGGCGATCCGGGGATGGTTCGGACGATGACGATACCCTCCCGTCCGGACCGTGCCGTCAGTTCTTCCGGTGCGGCGACGATGCCGATTCCCGGCGTCGGTACCCGCCCGGAACTGATCAGACTCGGCACCACTCGATTGACAGTATCGATTGGTATTGCGAAGCCAATGCCCGCACTGGTGCCGGACGGCGAGATAATCGCGGTGTTGACGCCGATCAACCGGCCGGCGGAATCCAGAAGCGGCCCGCCGGAATTTCCGGGATTGATCGCGGCATCGGTCTGAATCACATCGGCGATTTCGCGGCCTTGCGCGGTCGGCATGCGCCGCTTGAGTGCGCTGATCACGCCGGTCGTCAGCGACTGATCGAGCCCGAATGGATTGCCTATCGCATAGACCGACTGACCGACCTTCAGATCTCCCGAGCTTCCGACGGGAAGCGGGGACGGCAGCGCGCCGGATCCCCGGAGCCGGACAACGGCGAGATCATAATGGGGGGCGACGCCGACGACCTCGGCTTGTATCACCTGCCCTTTCGATGTGCGGACCATGACGTCGCGTGCGCCGGACACCACATGCGCGTTGGTCACGATGTGACCGGCGCCATCCCAGAGGAAGCCGGTCCCCGTTCCCGCTCGCTGTTGCGCATCCTCATCCCAGTCGCCACCAAATCCACTTTCGCGCGGAGCGACGACCTGCACGACCGCGGGGGACGCGCGCTCGAACAGCTCGACTGCCGCGCGTTCTCCACCTGTCAGATCGCCGCGCGGCTCAACCGCTCGCGGCTTGGTTTCGGCAAACAATGCGTACTGGGCGTGGGGAGTGAGCCAAAAGCCGGTCAGCAGCAGGACCACGAGGATCAGGAACACCCACAAGGTCTTTGGATTGACCACGGTCAAGGCCCTCCATTCGCATTGCTGCCCGTGTACGGCACACGCCCGGCCGGAAACTCATCACGACCAACAACAACGAGTGCGGAGCCGGAATGATCCAGCGCAATGCGAGGTGAACCGCATCGCACGTGGCGAGAGGAGTTGCCCAGAGGAACTTTTAAAGGGCTGGCGGAACGCGCCTTTGCGTCACATCGGCGATCGAGACGGAAGTGGAAATTTTGTCGGGATGACGCGAATTCAATCCGTTCTTTCAATGGTAGCGAGCAAGAAACACTTTGTTGTGAGAATAATCCCTCCAAAGCGCTCATCGTGTACAATTGATAAGCTACCTTTTGCGCGCAAGCACGGAGAACTGCAGCGAGAGGACATGAAGGCCTCAGATGCAACTGGCGCAAGACAAAGCTTCCGTTACACGGGATCGGTATGACGCAGTTCTGCTCGATCTAGATGGCGTTATCACCGACACCGCCAGTGTTCACGCTGCGTGCTGGAAAAGGGTCTTCGATGAGTATCTAAAAAAGCGTGCCCAGCGAGAAGGCGGCACGTTCCGCCCCTTCGACCCGACCGAAGACTACCGCCAGTATGTCGACGGAAAACCCCGGTTCAATGGGGTTCGCGATTTTCTGGCATCGCGGAATATTCATCTTCCTGATGGCAGCCGTGATGATCCTCCACACGCTGAAACCATATGCGGAATTGGAAACCGAAAAAACGAGCTTGTTAACAGCGTCATCAGAAGTGAAGGCGTCAAGGCTTACGAGGGGACAATAGACTTCATCCGCCAACTTCGTGCGCAAGGGTTCAAGATTGCCGTCGTCACATCAAGCCACAACTGCGAGGCGGTTCTGAAATCCGCCGGGGTTGAGCGATTTTTCGAGGCACTTGTCGATGGAAACTTCATTGACAGCCAACATCTGGTGGGGAAACCGGCTCCTGACACCTTCCTCATGGCGGCAAACCTTCTTGGCGTCGCACCGGATCGGGCCGTGGTTGTCGAGGATGCGATTTCCGGAGTGCAGGCGGGCGTCAACGGTCATTTCGGACTTGTTGTCGGTGTGGCTCGTCACGGAAACGCTAAAGAGCTTGAGCAGAATGGCGCAAATCTGGTCGTGCAGGATCTGGACGAACTGGTGGACTGATCAGTTGCGCGGCCAGTTTTGAACCAACTGCACGGGGCTCCGTCGCACGATGCGATCGACAGGAGGCTGGCGCATATGCATGAGGCGTTCGAACCGACTGCAGACCGCAATTGGGTACTCAGGCATGACGGTTACAACATCCTGACCGAGAGTGCGCTCGAATCCCATTTCGCGTTTGGCAATGGCTTTCTCGGCATGCGCGCAGCTCGCTCCGTCAGCCGGGGACCGACCTGGGTGGCCTGGCTCGGATACAGTCGTTGGGCATCCTGGCCGCGCTGCTATATCGCCGGCCTGTTTGACGTTCCCAACATCGAGCCCCCGGTTCCGGCTTTGGTGCCTGTCGCCGACTGGTCACGCCTTCGCATCACGCTGGATGGGAAACCGCTGCTGGCGCGGGAGGGCGAAATGCGGGTTAGTACTCGCAGGCTCGACATGCGCCGGGCGCTGTTGCTGTCACGCTGGGCGCACCGCACACCTGCCGGCATCAACGTCGACGGACAGGAATTACGCCTCCTGTCGCTGGCCGACCGTGCCGCAGGTTTGCAGTTTGTGGAAATGTCGCTCGATAGGGATGGCGTCGATGTCACGCTGGAAGCGAGCTTCGCGATGGCGGGCCTCGGCATGGAGCCGATGCGTCTGGCAAAGAATCTGGGCGCCTGGCGACTGGAAGGCTCGCGCAAAACGGTCGCCATGACGGGTGCCGCTGGTTTACGATTGAATGGCAGTGAGCTCGCTCCTGCACATACTTTTCCTTTGCGATGGGCGTGGCAATGGACGTCAGTTGCTGGACAGACAGCGCAGTTCAACCGAATTATCGCGGCCGCGCGCGGTGCTCCGGATGAAGATCCCGCTGCGCTGGCGACAGCGGCGCTGGCCCGCAACACCGCATTGGGGTGGCGCGCCGTCCTGGAGGCGCATGAGGCTGCCTGGAATGAGCGCTGGCGTGTCAGCGACATCGTGATCGAGGGCGATGAGCAAACCCAGCAAGCAATCCGCTTCGCCGTGTACCATCTGACCAGCGCCGTTAATCCCGAAGACGAACACGTATCGATCGGCGCGCGCGCGCTCACCGGCGATGCCTATCTCGGACATGTCTTCTGGGACACCGAGATTTATCTGCTGCCGTTCTACACCGTGGTCTGGCCGGAGGCAGCGCGAACGCTGCTGATGTACCGCTATCACACATTGCCCGGCGCGCGCGCAAAGGCGGTGCATTTTGGCTACAAGGGGGCGCTTTATGCGTGGGAGTCTGCGGATACCGGCGTTGAGGTGACGCCCGAGCGTGTTGTGATAGCGGACGGTACAGTCGTTGAAATTCTCACCGGCCGGATGGAGCACCATATCAGTGCCGACGTTGCCTATGCCGTCTGGCAATACTGGAGCTTCACCCGGGATGACGACTTCCTGCTCCAGGCTGGCGCCGAAATCCTGTTCGATACGGCACGGTTCTGGGCATCGCGCGCCGTGCCCGAAAGCGATGGCAAGCGGCACATCCGTCATGTCATCGGGCCGGACGAATATCACGAAGACGTCGATGACAACGCCTTCACCAACGTCATGGCCCGCTGGAACATCCTGCGGGCGCTTGAAGCAATGGATATTCTGCGCGAGCGATGGCCGGACCGCGCGGTTGCATTGCAGGAAATGCTGGGGATCGACCAGCATGAGCTCGACGATTGGCGCGACGCGGCCGAGCGGATTGAGATCCTGCGTGATCCCAAAACCGGTCTCTATGAGCAGTTCGCCGGCTTCCATGCATTGGAACGACTTGAGCTTGCGGACCATGCCGATCGAACTGTCCCGATCGATGTCATCATCGGCCGTGAGCAAACCCAGCGGTCCCAGGTCATCAAACAGGCTGACGTGGTCGCGCTGATGGCCCTGTTGCCGCAAGAATTTCCCGGCAAGTCTGCCGAGACAAATTTTCGCTATTACGAGCCGCTCTGCTCGCATGGCAGTTCGCTCAGTGCGGGATTGCATGCCCTGGTGGCGGCGCGATTGGGTCACGCAGACCTGGCGTTGCGCTATGTAAGTGAAGCTGAGGCCACAGACCTTGATCTTGATCCGAATAGCGCGGGTGGCGTGCGGATCGCAGGGCTGGGCGCGATGTGGCAGTCGGTGATGCTCGGCTTTGCCGGATTCGACCTCAAGAGCGATGTCCCCGGGATCGATCCGAAACTCCCGCGGCAATGGCGATGCCTGTCGTTCCGCGTGTGCTGGCGCGGGCGGTCTGTGGCCGTCCGTATCGAAGGCGGATTGGCTGAGGTCACGCTGGTGACCGGGGAGCCGATGGAGATGCGGGTCGGGACTACGAAGCTGAAATTGATGCCGAGGGAAACACAGCGTGCGTCATTTGCGGAGGGCGTGAAAGCGGTCGTCACCGCATAGCTGCCGCCGGCAAGTGCATCGTGCTGTAGGTCCTGATCGAGCGTCTGGTGTTCTGGAGAAAGCGTATGCTCCACCATGAACGCGTCAGGCCGCCGTCACGCGATTATCCCGCGGATGAATGGAGCCTTATCGAAAAGCGGTACCATCCTGAATTCCTGGCGCAAACCGAGACCATGCTGGCCCTTGGTAATGGCTATCTCGGAATCCGTGGTACCCCGGAAGAAGGCGGTCCACACATCGAGAACGGCACCTACATCAACGGCTTCTATGAGGTCAGGCCAATCGTCTACGGCGAAGAGGCCTACGGATTTGCGAAAACGGGTCAGACAATCTGCAATGTCACCGATTGCAAGATCATCAAGCTCTTCGTTGACGACGAGCCCTTCTGGCTGCCCGATGCCAATCTTCCGGCTTATGATCGGCGTCTCAATATGGCGTCCGGAACGCTGGACCGTGACATTCTGTGGGAGACGCCGGCAGGAAAGCGGGTCCTCATCACCTCGCGACGCCTCGTTTCGTTCGTACACAAGCACGTGGCCGCCGTTTCCTACTCCGTAAAGGTTATCGACGCCGCGGCCTTTGTGGTGATCTCGTCGGAAATGGCCACACCCAAGCCCAGCGCCTTTTCTGTCCCGGATGACGATCCGCGGCGGGCAAAGGCGGCTTCCAGCGGTGTCCTTCAGTCTCGCGCGAGTTACGCCAAAAATCGTCGCATCGTGTTGTGCCACGCAACCCAAAGAAGCAACCTTCTGTTGGCCGCTGCAACCGATACCACCCTGGACACATCATGCTCCTACGTCTGCAACACCGCTCATGCCGAACATGCCGGTCAGGTGGTGTTCACAATCGACGCCAAAGCCAACGAACCGATATGGCTGACCAAATTCATCGCGTATCACACCTCGCGGACAGCTTCGCCGGAAGAGCTGTGCGTGCGCACGGAGTGGACCATGGACCGAGCGGTCGATCGGGGGTTCGACAAGCTGCTTGCTACACAGGAGCAATATCTCAAAGACTTCTGGGATCGCAGCGACGTGCGGGTCAAAGACGTCCAAGAGGCGAGAACGAAGCGCTCAACCGTTGAGGTGCAGCAGGCGATCCGGTTCAATCTGTTTCAAATACTGCAGGCGTCCGCGCGCGCTGATCATGTGGGCGTGCCGGCCAAAGGTCTGACCGGTCAGGCCTACGAGGGGCATTACTTCTGGGATACGGAAATCTACCTGCTGCCGTTTCTCACCTACACGTCCCCCTGGGTGGCCAAGAATCTCCTGATGTTCCGCTACAGGATGTTGCCGCAAGCCCGCGCGCGAGCAAAAGAGCTGGACCAGCGCGGCGCGTTGTTTCCCTGGCGAACCATCAATGGAGAGGAAGCGTCGGCCTATTATGAGGCCGGAACGGCGCAGTACCATATCAATGCCGACATCATGTACGCGCTGCGCAAATATGTTCATGCGACGGGCGACGAAGAATTTTTGAACGACTACGGCGCCGAGATGCTGGTCGAGACCGCTCGGCTTTGGCTGGATCTGGGCTTCTATTCGGACGCCAATGGCGGGCGTTTCTGCATCAACGGGGTCACAGGCCCCGATGAATACAACGCCATCGTCAACAACAACGCCTATACGAATTTCATGGCGCGCGAGAACCTCCTTTACGCCGCCCACACCGTCAGACGGCTATGCGATACGAACCCCGATGCATACGCAGCGCTCGTTTCAAAAACCGCATTGGACGCGACCGAGGCGGATGCATGGTTGGGTGCGGCGGAGGCGATGTATATTCCCTACAATACCGAACATGGGATCGTTCCGCAGGATGATGCCTTCCTCGAAAAGGAGCCGTGGGATTTCAAACACACGCCACCCGATCATTATCCGCTTCTTCTTTTCTATCATCCGCTCAACATCTATCGGAAACGGGTGATCAAGCAGGCCGATGTCGTATTGGCCATGTTCCTGTTGGGCGATCGGTTCTCAGTCGAAGCAAAGAAACGCAATTTTGATTTTTACGATCCGCTGACGACCGGCGATTCCTCGCTATCATCGTGCGTCGAAGCGATCATCGCTGCCCAGACCGGGGATGTCGACAAGGCGGTCCGTTACGGGATGGCGGCCCTGCTGATGGATCTCGCGGATGTGGGCGGAAATGTCAAAGACGGGTGTCACATCGCTTCAATGGGAGGCACCTGGATGATGTTCACTTATGGCCTGGGCGGAATGCGCGACGACGGCGGCATTCTTTCATTCTGGCCGAGACGCGCGCCGGAAGGCAATGCAACGCTTCAGTTTCCTGTGACGTATCGAGGCCAGATTCTCGATGTCAAAATCGGGATAACGACGGTGGAGTATACACTGCGGTCTGGCGACGATCTCGTGATCTGCCACGAGACCGAAAAACTTCAACTCACCAAAGAACAGCCGTCGGCAATACGGCCGGTGAGTCGCGACAAGCAATCTAGGAGCATTCGAGGGAGCCACAATGAACAAGATTGGTATGTCGAGTAAAGCAGTTGCGGCGGCTTCGACGGACGGTGATCCGTTGGCGGAACAGGCGGGTAAACGCCAGGCACGTTCGAGTGTCACGCCCCCTCCCGACCTTGCCAGAGCGCGATCCGCGATGCCCAAAAAGGATGTTTTGACGAAAGGCGCTTCAGGACATGGCACATGGGAGGCGCGCCCGAAGGCGAGGCGCGTGCTTGTCGTGGACATCGGCGGCAGCTCCGTAAAGGTCTGTGCCAGCGCGCAGCCAGGCAGTCGATCATTTCGGTCGGGGCGTACACTGACACCCGAGCGCATGGTGGCCGGCGTGAAGCAACTCACCGCCGACTGGAAGTACAATGTGGTGTCGATTGGCTATCCCGGCCCCGTCTACTGGGGTCGAGTGACGATCGAGCCGCACAATCTGGGAAAAGGGTGGGTGAACTTCGACTTTGCCCGGGCCTTCGGCTGTCCGGTGAAAGTCATCAACGACGCGGCCATGCAGGCCTTGGGCAGCTACCATGGCGGCAAGATGCTGTTCCTGGGACTGGGCACTGGATTGGGCACAGCGATGATCGTCGAGGGGATCGTCCAGCCGATGGAACTCTGCCATCTGCCGTACAAGCGCGGCACCTATGAAGACTATATCGGGCGGGTCGGACTGGAACGAGATGGCGAGCAAAAATGGCGACATCATGTGGAGGATGTCGTGCGGCGCCTTATCGCTGCGTTGCAGCCTGATGACACGGTGATCGGCGGCGGCAATGTGAACAGACTGGAAGTGCTGCCGCCGCAATGCCGGAAAGGCGAGAATGCCAACGCATTTCGTGGAGGCTTTCGTTTATGGGATGTGGACTGCGTTGTTCCGATGGAGTTGCCGCCGCGCGCGGTTCGTGCGCCGCACGCCGTCGCTGGAGCCTCACACGCTCATAGAGCCGTGGCGCCGTGACAATCACGAGCGGCTTGAGACGTCGAGGTGGATGAATTCGATTCGATCGCAAAAGGAGCCAAAGGCATAGCGGCGGACAATGCCCGCAGACATGTTGGCCGCTGCCGCAGGTCGAACAAGATTGCACGATATAGGTAATGGCGGCGATCGGCCTGTATCGACAACCGATTTGAATGAGGGCGACGGCAGATGTCGACCCAGCGCGTGTTTCTGATAAGGCATGGAGAAACGGCCTGGAGCCTGAGCGGGCAGCACACGGGCGTTACCGATATTCCGCTCACGACGAATGGACGCGCGTTAGCCCAAAAGCTGGCTCCGATATTGGCCAAGGTATCGTTCGCTCGAATTTTGGTAAGCCCGCTCGGGCGAGCCCGCGAAACCGCCACACTGGCGGGACTTGGAGACGCCGAAGTCGATCGAAATCTCCTCGAGTGGGATTACGGCGACTATGAGGGGCTTACGCCCAAAGAGATACGAGCGAAGACGCCGGGCTGGCTTCTTTTTACCGATGGATGCCCGAACGGAGAAAGGCCAGACGATGTCGGGCATCGTGTCGACGCAGTCATCGCGCGGGTCCGAAAGGTAGAAGGCAACGTTGCGCTCGTTGCGCATGGCCATGTTTTCCGAGTTTTCGTTGCACGGTGGATCGGCCTTCCCGCATCCGAAGGTCAGCACTTTCTGCTCGATACCGCGACGCTCAGCGTGCTGAGTTACTACCGCAACATTCCGGCAATCAAACGATGGAATTCGCCAATCGAGGTCGGCGGCTTCGCGGTTCAGGTCAGATCATCGCCGCGAGATCGCTTAACGAATGCCATGCCGAGAGGTTGAACTCTAAACCCGCTCAATGTTCGAAACCGCTGATGTGAGCAAACAACTCAGGAAACGCTTCGCCGATTGCAACGGGATTCAGGAAGCCTACCCCAACCGTGCGGGCGTGCCGAAAAAAGGCATTGTGACAGCCGGCGCTGTTGGACCGGTATGCACCCCTCGATGGAAAGAGGCGCTGGCCGCCTG
>JAEYVN010000307.1 GCA_023431725.1 Pseudomonadota bacterium | reverse complement strand
CCTGCATCACTTCGCCGAGCGACATCGAACCGTCGAGGAATTTTGGCGCGCACAGGATGATCGGCAGCACCGGCGCGACGATGGCCGAGCTTTGCGAGACGATGGTGGTGCGCATGTACTGGCCGCAAAGGTCGCGCCATTTGCGCAATATGCCGATCAACGAGCGATCGAGACCCGCGCGCTCTTCCTGCTCGCCGCCGAGCAGGGCGATGCTCTCACCATTCTCGCGCACGCGGGTGAGCTGATAGCGATAGTCCGCCTCGGCCTGGTTCTTGGACTCCGAGACTTCGACGAAATGCTTGCCGACGACCGTCATCGTGCCGCTGGCAATGACGGCATAGATGACGGCGGCAACGACCAGAAAGCCGGGAATGGTGATGTCGCTGCCGCCGATCGGAACGGTCAGCGCGCCGCCGATGGTCCAGAGGACGTAGATGAAGGTGATGGCGGAGAGAGATGCGGTGGTCACGCCGACGGCAAAGTCGACCGGCGCATCCGTTGCGATCCGCAGATCTTCGGTGAGGCGGCCTTCCGGATTCTGGTGATCGCCGCTGACCAGATTGAGCTGATAATAGCGGCCGTTCTTCAGCCATTCGTTGAGCAGGTCATCGCTGAGCCACGCGCGCCAGCGCCGCTGCGTCGACATGCGGGCATAGACATTGGCAACGCCGAGCGCGATGGCAGCTCCGGCCAGCGGAAAGAAGATCATCGCCAGCGTCAGGACGCGCGCGGATTCCTTTTTCTCCAGCGCATCGAAGATCGCGCGATTCCAGACATTGATGCCGTATTGTGCGGCCACCGTCAGCAGCACGAGAATGAAAAGGCCGATGGTGAAAGGCCAGGCGAGGCGATCGCCCTTGCGGCCCCAGAAGCCGGAGGCCGATGCCCAGAAGCGGCTTTGCAGCGCGCGCTTGCGCTCTTTCTCTTTTGCCGCTTCGGCTTCCGGATCGGCTACGTCATTTGACGCATCGTCCTGCGGCGGTTCAGCGGCGGCATCGTCGAGCGAAGGTTCTTTTTCGACGTTGGTTTCGGTTTTGCCGGTAACGTCTGACGTCTTCTGCTTGCGATCGTCCGACGGCTTCACCGTGTCCGGTGAATTGCCTTCGCCCATCCGTATCCCCTGTGACCGTACGACGCAGTCAAACGCGGGGAGGGTGGTTCGGTTCCGCCGACCCCACGTCTGCCGTTCGTCCCCGCGCAAGCGGGGACCCAGAGTGAGAAGACTGGATTCCCGCTTGCGCGGGAATGAACGGAGGAGAGATCGACGCTTTTAGTGGATAGCGCCTACGCCGCGGTCGGCTTGCGTCCGCTGGTGCCGAGGCGCTTGTCGAGATAGCCGTTGACCGATTCCATCAGCGTATCGACCTTGGCATCGAAGAAGTGGTTCGCACCGGGCACGATCTTCTGCTCGATGACGATACCCTTCTGCGTCTTCAGCTTGTCGACCAGCGTTGTCACGTCACGATGCGGCACGACCGCGTCCTTGTCGCCGTGAATGATCAGACCCGAAGACGGGCAGGGCGCGAGGAACGAGAAGTCATAGAGATTGGCGGGCGGAGCGATCGAGATGAAGCCTTCGATCTCCGGCCGGCGCATCAGCAGCTGCATGCCGATCCAGGCGCCGAACGAGAAGCCGGCGATCCAGCAGGTCCGGGCTTCCGGGTTGATGGTCTGCGCCCAATCGAGCGCCGAGGCGGCGTCCGACAATTCGCCGACGCCGTGATCGAACGAGCCCTGGCTGCGGCCGACGCCACGGAAGTTGAAGCGCAGCACCGAGAAGTTGCGATGCACGAACGCATAATAGAGCTGGTAGGTGATCTGGTGATTCATCGTCCCGCCGAATTGCGGGTGCGGATGCAGGATCAGGGCGAGAGGCGCGTTCTTCTGCGTCGCCGGATGGAACCTGCCCTCGATGCGTCCGGCGGGACCGGTGAAAATAACCTCTGGCATGAAGGACCTCGACTTGGGCGGCACGGATGGAAGGACTGCCGCAGGTTCTTAAACCGTGCTTGACGTTGGGTTCGTCCGCACGTAATTTTTAGAACCGTTCTAAATATCCTGTCGCGCCGGGATTGCAACCGCTGGAGGCGGTGCCGGCCGGCGCGAATGGAGGCTTTCTATCATGAGGGCGGGGGCAAATTGCAAGCTTTCTCGCTCCATATGTTAGGACGTCAAGCGACCCGGATGACGGGCCAGCGACCGAAACAAGGTGCGAAACCGGAACTCAGAGTGGTTACGACTGCACGCGCATATCTGGACTGGAATGCGACCGCTCCTCTGCGGCCGCAGGCGCGCGCCGTGATGACCGAGGCTCTGGACCTGATCGGCAATCCATCGTCGGTGCACGCCGAGGGCCGGAAGGCCCGTGCGGCGGTCGAGCATGCGCGGGCGCAGGTCGCGGCGCTTGTCGGCGCCGACGCCGGTCATGTCACATTCACCTCCGGCGGAACCGAAGCGAACATGATGGCGCTGTCGCCCGCCTGGTCGGCAGGCAGGGGCCGCGTGGCACTGGACCGGCTGTTGGTGTCGGGGATCGAGCATCCGTCCGCCGGTCAGGGCGGGCGTTTTCCGGCCGGCCAGGTCGAGACCCTGCCGGTGACCGGACAGGGCGTGATTGATCTTGATGCGCTGACGGCGCGGCTTGCCACCGGCGGCCCCGCTTTGGTTTCGGTGATGCTCGCCAACAACGAGACCGGCGTGATCCAGCCGATCCGCGCGATCGCCGATCTGGTGCATGAGGCGGGCGGCCTGCTGCATGTCGATGCCGTGCAGGCTCCTGGCCGAATGATCTGTGATTTCAAGGCTTTGGGCGCCGATCTTCTGACCATTTCCGGGCACAAGCTGGGCGGCCCTAAGGGGATCGGCGCGCTGGTCCGCCGCGACGGCCTGCATCTGCCGGAGCCGCTGATCCGCGGTGGCGGACAGGAGCGCGGCTTGCGCGCTGGGACCGAGGATGTGGCGGCTATCGCCGGCTTTGGCGCGGCGGCCGAAGCTGCCGGCGCAGGCTGGCGGCAGGACGCGGTGCAAATGGCAGGCTTGCAGCAGCGGCTGGAATCAGGGATCCGGGCGACGACGCCGGAGGCCATCATTTTCGGACAGGGTGCCGAGCGGCTGCCCAATACCACATTGTTTACCCATCCCGGCCTCAAGGCCGAAACGGCGGTAATCGCCTTTGACCTCGAGGGGGTTGCCGTGTCATCCGGTTCAGCCTGTTCCTCGGGCAAGGTTCAGCCGTCGCACGTGCTGGCCGCGATGGGCGTGGAGGCGGGGCTGGCGCGGGGCGCCATCCGGATTTCCACCGGTTACGCCACCGGCGAAAACGACATCGATCTTTGCC
>JAEYVN010000303.1 GCA_023431725.1 Pseudomonadota bacterium | reverse complement strand
AGGCCGAATTCGAGAGCGAGGAGGGCGAAGTCCCCTTTCTCGTCGAAGCCGAGCAACTGCGTCAGCGCTTCGATGCGCTCGGCGACATTCCCTCCCAGGTTGAGCGGCTGCGGCGTGAACGCGCCATCCTGAAGGTCGAAGCCGATACGTTGTCGTCCGAGGCCGCTTCTCTGGATCCGTCGCCAGGACCGATCACGGCCCTGCGCGCATTGGCTCTGCCTGAACTGGCCACCATCAGCCATCATGTGCAGATATTTCATCGCGTTGAAACCGAGGTAAAGCGGCTTGAGGACGCCCTGAGTGCTGCCGACGCATCCATCGAGAAAGCCCGCGGTGAAATTGCGGTCCTATCTCGTTCCGGGGCGGTGCCGACAGCGGCCGATCTGGTGGCGGCGCGCACGCAACGCGACCATGCTTTTCAATCAGTGCGTGCGGCGCTCGATGGCGAGCGTTCTTTCATCGAGATGAAATTGGTCGATGCCGAGCGCGCATCCCATGCGATCGACCGGCTGACGGATCAGCTATTGACGGACACGGAGCGCGCAACGCGGCTTGAAGATGCGCGGCAGCGCCTGACCACCTGTCAGCAAGAACGTGATCAGACCGCACTGCATCTCCAGGATCAGCAAAGGCAGGTGCAGGAGACGAAAGATGCGTGGATGGCCTGCTGGGTGGCGGCCGGAATTGCGCCACGCAATCCATCCGAAATGTTGCGCTGGCGCGAGCGCGTCGACTCCATGGCGACGCGTCTCGGCAAGCTCGATGATATAAAGGCGGCCATCGATGCACAGGTCGATGCGATCGAGGCCGGCAAGAGTGCGGTGGTTGCCTTCCTGGATCGCGTGGGCCGGGTGGCAGATCCGGCCTTGCCGGCCGAAATCCTGTTTCGTGAGGCGAAAGCGCGGTTCGATGAGCTGCAGGCGGCATGGACCAACGCCAAGGCTCGCTCGCTGGCCAAACAGAAGATCGAACGCGATATCTCTGATGCCGAAACCGCGCGCGAGCGAGCTATCCGGGCGCTTAATGAAACGCATCTCACCTGGCCGGCGGCGATGGCCGGTCTGGGGCTTTCTTCAGATGCAATGCCGGCTCAAGCGATGGCAGCCCTTAAGGTGTGGCAGTCCGTGGCTGTGCCCAAGACGAATTATGAGCGGGAAGGGCGCAGTGTCGAGACGATCGAAGCGGACATTGCCGCTTTTGATCGCGATGTGTTCGGTGTCGTCGATCGGGTCGCTGCAACACTGAGGAGCGACACGGCGCAGGCGTCCCTGACGCGGTTGTCAGCGAAGCTGGAAGAGACGCGCAGGGCCAGTGATGCCTGTGCTCGACTGCGCGAGGAGGGCGCGCGCCGCCTGACCCGTCGCAGGGCGCTGGTTGCAAAGAGGGCCGCTCTGGCCGAAGAGCTGGATGATGCGTGGCGCGTGCTGGGCCTCGCCGATAGGGATGGCTTGTCGGAAACGCTTGAACGCCTCGCGCGGCGTCAGCAACTGGAGGAAGAGCGTACGGGTCTGCAGCGTGATTTGCATGAGATAGGTGACGGGCGCGATGTGGACGCCCTGCGACAGGAGCGGGAGGGGCTGGATCTCGATTTGCTGCCGGGCGAGATTGCGCGTGAACAATTGCAGCAAAAGCAATTGCTGGCCGATATTGCTGAGGCCTCAGCGTCGCACCATCAGAATAAGAACGAACTTGATGTGCTACTCAAAGGTCGCGATGCGGCCGGAGCGGCGACTGAGCGCGCCGAGGCCAATGCCGAGCTGTTGTCGATTGCCGAACGCTGGCTGATACGGGCTGCTGCTGCAAGGCTCGCGGCGCGAGCGATCGAGAAACATCGTGCGCTCGTGCAGGATCCGTTGATCGGGCGGGCTGGAACATTATTTGCGACGGCAACGGATGGCGCATTTGTCGCTCTGGTCGTCGATTACGGTGACGATGACCAGCCGATTCTGAAGGCCGAGCGAAGGACAGGCGAGCGGGTGCCGGTCGAGGGATTGAGCGAAGGGACCCGTGATCAACTCTTTCTGGCGTTGCGGCTCGCGCTGCTGGAGCGCGGCGCGTCGGAGCCGATGCCATTCATTGGCGATGATTTGCTGACAAGCTTTGACGAGACCCGAACGCTTGCGACCCTGCGGTTGCTCGCAGTCGCCGCCCAGAAGCGGCAGATCATCCTGTTTACGCATCACCGGCATGTGGTGGATCTCGCGCGGAGCGTGCAGGAGCACCGGATCGATTTCGTCGATCTGTGAGGGCGCATTGTTTTAGAATTGTGCGGATGAGGCCGGAACAGTGAAACGACACTTCATTTTCAGTGGCTCGCCTCAAGCAGACACCACGATAATGTTGGCGCATGGTGCTGGCGCTCCCATGGATTCAGATGCCATGACAGGAATTGCCGAAGCCCTCGCTGACGTGGGTTTCCGCGTAGCGCGCTTTGAGTTCGACTACATGGCGCAGCGGCGAACGGGCGGCAGGAAGCCGCCACCCAAAGCAGAAGCCCTTGTCCCGGAATACAGGCAGGCTGTCGAGGATCTCGCTGACAAGGGGACTTTGATCATTGGCGGGAAGTCACTTGGCGGGCGTGTC
>JAEYVN010000300.1 GCA_023431725.1 Pseudomonadota bacterium | reverse complement strand
CAGCATCTCGACATCGCGATGACCGACAAGCGCAAGGACGCGAATGTCATCATCACGATGGTTCGCGATCGCGACATCGAAAAGACCATTCGCCAGTTCTATGGCCGCGAGCAAGCGCAACGGATTGTACAGTCGCTCGAGCCGCAATGCCTGTCAGGCTTCCGCAAGGACGAGCTGTTTCGTATCCAGCATTCGGATGTGATCATTGCCGTCGATGCCGGCGATTTCATTTTCTACGATTGCGTCTACGAGGAACTGTTGCAGGCGCTCGGCCCGATCAACGATGACGACAAGCTGCAATGGTCGATGTTCAACGACGAAGTCCAGATGGGCTTCTTCGACATCTATGACCAGTACATTCTGAATCTTCTTTACGACCCGCGTATTCGCGCCGGCATGACGCAGGAGCAGGTGAAGGAATTGCTGCCGCAGATCCTTCCTGATGTGCGCGCCTGGATCACCAAGGTGAACGGCCTTCAGGACTAAAGCGCGTTGACCTACCCGGGCGCTGACTCCCCGGCCTACAAACCCTTCAGCCAGTTGACGATCGTCCCGCGCGACTGGAACGGCGTCGTGAGATGCATGCTCGGCGTCACCATGTACTTGCTCTTGGGATTTTTTGCTCCGAGACCAAACACATAATCCTTGCCGTGAAGAACGATGGGGTCGGCAATGCCGGCAATCCACATGAACGGGATGGGTCCCATCGCGGCAGCATTCCGCGGCATCACCGCGGGTCCGTCGGGGTCGAACATGCTGAGATAAACGACCGGGGTCGCCCGGATCGAGAACGGGATGCCCTGTGCAAGATCGGGGAAGGACGTCGGCACATCGCCCTGACCGGCAGCGATCATTTGCCTGGCACGGGCGATCGCATTTTTGGTGCGAACCCGCAGGGCCCAGGCTTCCGGCAGATGTCCTGGAGCCAGCGCGATCACGGCATGAAGGCCGGGCCGACGCGCGGCATAACCGATTGCGGCATTGGCTCCGAGGCTATGGCCGATCACGGCAATATTCTTGGCACCAGCGAGTTTCAGCCGCTCGGCCGCAGCGTCGATCTCGGTCATCGCCTGCTCGTAGGTGGCGTCATAGATGCGCCGCGCCGACCACGGCATTTCCGGCGCTTCAACCAGCGCGCCTTCCTTGCGCAGCGACTCGTTGAGCCCCTCGATCATCGAGGTCGGCGTGCCGCCCTTGCCGTGCAGCAGCACGATCCCCAAGCCTGCAAGATTATGCGATTGCGCGACGGCGCCCGAACCGCCGACGCCGAGCGCAGCCGCCAGCAAGGCGAAAAACCGCATGACGATGATCGACACGCGCATGGGTCTCGTCCGAATCATGTGCCGATCATAGGGAGCCGTACCGCGTTCCGCGACCCCGGCCGATGCCGCAGCAAGCCGAGGATTGCCCGGCTATTCCGCGACGCCAATCAGCTTGGTCAGCCGCTCCGGGTCATCGCGCAGGACCTGCGAGGGACCGTCATAAACCACCCGCCCCTTGTCCATGACCACTGTCCGCGGCGAAAATGCGAGCGCAACGCGGCTATTTTGCTCAACCAGAACGATGGTCAGGGCGCCCTCGTCGCGCAGCTTGCCTATCACCTCCTGGAGCGTCTCGACCAGAACCGGCGCCAGACCTTCGGTCGGCTCGTCCATCAGCAGGACCGACGGATTGGTCATCAGCGCGCGGGCGATGGACAGCATCTGCTGCTCCCCACCAGAGAGCTGATTGCCCATATTGCCAAGCCGTTCGCGCAGACGCGGAAACAGCGAATAGATGCGGTCGTCGTTCCAGTAGCCGGATCGCGCCGCGATCTCGAGATTTTCCTTCACCGACAGCGAGGGGAAAATCTCACGCTCCTGAGGAACGAAACCCACGCCCTTCAGAGCACGCTTATAGGACGGCAATGTCGCGATATTCTCGCGGTCGAGAAGCACTTCGCCGCTGCGCATCGTCGTATGGCCCATGACGGTGGCAAGCAGCGTGGTTTTACCGACGCCGTTGCGACCGATGATGCTGACGCTTTCGCCCGGCTGGAGCGAAAGGCTGAGATTTTCCAGAACGACGGTGTCGCCGTAGCCAGCCGAGACGTCCTTCAATTCGAGTGCGCTAGCCATGAGCCGCCTGCCCCAGATAAACGGCGCGAACGTCGGGATTGGCAGCAATCTCCTTTGGCGTTCCTTCCGCAAAGATCTTTCCACCGACGAGAACAGTGATGCGCTCGGCAAAGCGGAACACGAGATCCATGTCATGCTCGATGATCAGCACGGCGATTTCCTTCGGCAGCCGCGCAACCGCATCGAGAATGATGTGGCTCTCCGCGCTGGGTACGCCGGCTGCCGGCTCATCAAGCAACAACACCTTGGGCGCGAGCCCGAGCGCGATCGCGATTTCTACCAGCCGCTGCCGGCCATATGGCAATTCGGAAATCTTGTGTGCGGCGACATCCTGCAGTCGCAGCATTTCCAGAAGATTCATGGACGCCTCGATGACGTCCTTGCGGCGCCCTGCCGGCTTGAACATCGACGGCGCGACGCCAAGCTGTTCCGCCACCGGGATGTAGACATTCTCCAGAACGGAGAGCCCACGAAACAGCCGGTTGATCTGGAACGTGCGCGCCAGTCCTCGCTTCACGCGTTCGGCCTGTGCGACATTCGTCACATCGTCGCCATTGAGAAAAACCTGCCCCTGCGTCGGCGTCAGCACGCCGGTCAGCAGGTTGATGAACGTCGTCTTGCCGGCTCCATTCGGTCCGATCAGCGCGTGTCGTGCGCCGACACCGAGCTGGAAATTGATGTCGCTCGCTGCCGCAAGGGCGCCGAACCGTTTGCCGACGCCGCGCGCCTCCAGAAGTGTCTTGCTCATG
This sequence comes from Pseudomonadota bacterium, assembly GCA_023431725.1. GTDB lineage: Bacteria > Pseudomonadota > Alphaproteobacteria > Rhizobiales > Xanthobacteraceae > Pseudorhodoplanes. The sequence goes on along the minus strand of JAEYVN010000300.1, from coordinate 2,174 downwards.
ATGCCGGCTTTCCGCGACGCCGCGCCATCAGGTTTTCGACAATGCCGATAATGCCATTACGCGCAAACAACGCGATGATCATCAGCATCAAGCCAAGACCGAGTTGCCAGGCCGTGGGATAGAGCTTCGCGAGATAATGCGACAGCACCATATAGGCAACCGCCCCGACAAAAGCGCCGTAGAGCCGGCCGTAACCACCAAGAACGAGAATGATCAGCACCGTCGCAGCCCGATCGAGGCTCAGTGTGCTCATGTTCACATAGGCATTCGACTGTGCCCAGATCGCACCGGCGACACCGGCAACAGCGGCCGAAATGGCATAGCTGATCACCAGCCGTTTGCGGACAGGCGCGCCGACCGCATGCATGCGCAGTGTATTTTCGCGGATGCCCGTCAGGCTCTCGCCAAAGGGCGAATAGACGATGGTGCGGACAATCAGGAAACAGACGAAGAGGATGCAGAGAATGTAGATATACTGCGTGGTCGGATACAGCGGATTGAATTCGAATATCCCGAAGATCGGATCGATCGGCACGTCACTGAGGCCGTCATAACCACCGGTCCATTCCTGGCCGAGATTAGCCGCTTCCTCGAGCAGCAGCATCATGCAAAGCGTGAGCATGAGCAGCGTCAGGCCGGTCGTTCGCAGCAGAATAAAACCGGACAACAGACCGAAGAGCGCCGCGACGACAGCCGCAATCAGCAGCCCGCTCAGCGGCTCGGTCCAGATGCCATGTGCGGCAAGCATCCCAACGGTGTAGGCGCCGATGCCGAAGAACGCCGCGTGCCCCAGCGTGACGATGCCGGCATAGCCCAGCACCAGATCGAGCGAGAGGGCGAACAGCACCATCACCAGCATTTCGTTGCCGAACCCGAGATGGCGCGGGAATGCGAAGAAAAAGGCGATGGCGAGAAGCCACGGAAGCGGCTCCCACCAACGCAACCGGTGCCGGTTGACCAGCGCCGACGTCGCGGGATGCGATGCGAAATCCGGAGCGCTCATGCGTCCTTCCTCCCGAACAGTCCTTGCGGCCGCACCAGAAGGATCAGGATCGTGAGAGCATAGATGAAGACGGTGCCGCCCTGCGGGATGTATTTTTTCAGAACGAAATCCATCACCCCGATGAAGATCGCGGCATAGAAGACGCCGGTAATCCGCCCAAGGCCGCCGACCGCGACAACGATCAGGAAGTAGACGAGATATTTCAGCGTGTATTGCGGATCGAGGCCGAGGAATTCAGCACCAAGGCCACCGCCGATCGCCGCCATTCCGCTGCCGAAGGCGAAGGTGATCGTGAACAGCCGGTCGATATTGATGCCGAGCGATTCTGCCATCTTGCGGTTGTCGACGGCGGCGCGGATCTGCGCGCCCATGCGCGTGCGCTCGAAACCGAGCCAGAGCCCGAGTGCGATCACGCAACCGACGACGATCAGGAAGATGCTATAGGTGCGATACGTGGTGAAGCCCAGATCCATCTGACCGCGCAGCCATGACGGCAGGATCAACGGCTGAGTCTCCGGTCCGATGATGATGATGACCGATGCGATCATCACGAAGGCGAGCCCGATCGAGAACAGCACCTGATCGAGTTCGGCCGCGCGATAGAGCTTGGAGTAAAACAGCCGCTCGAGGACCACACTCAGCGCCGCGGTCAGAACGAAGCCGAGAATGATCGCCGGGATGAACGGCACGCCGAGGCGGTTCATCGACAGGACGATGATGTAGCCGCCGATCATGGCAAACCCGCCATGGGCGAGATTAACGAAGCCCATCAAGCCCATCGTGACCGACAGACCGACCGACACAATGAACAGGACCATGCCGGCGGCCAAACCACCCAGCACAATACCCGCCAAATCTTCCCCAAAAATCACGAAGGTCCGTCCGCAGATTTCAAGCAAGACCGCCGCCCGTGGCCGGGCGGCGGCGATGATGTGAAGTTATGGCGTCGCGATCACTTGCCGCACGGACCAACCTTGTTGGCCTTGCAAGCGTCCTTCACCGCTTCGATCTTGCCGATATTCTTCTGTACCACACGGCCATTCTCGAACGCGGCCTGGGACAGATATTCATTCATGATGATGTCGCGGGTGTCGGCATCGATCTGGATCGGGCCGCGCGGGCTCTGATATTTCCAGCCCTTCAGCGAGGCCACGGCCTTGTCGCCGTCAAG
>JAEYVN010000207.1 GCA_023431725.1 Pseudomonadota bacterium | reverse complement strand
GCCACGCTCATGAACAAAGGCCTCGAACTGATCGAGGCCCATCATCTGTTCCAGATGCCGGCAGCCAGTATCGACGCCTACGTCCACCCGCAGTCGATCGTCCACGGTATCGTCGAATTCCGCGATGGTTCGTTCATCGCCCAACTCGGTGCGCCCGACATGCGCATCCCGATCTCGCACTGTCTCGGCTGGCCCGACCGCATCGATGAGCCGGCCCGCCGCCTCACGCTCGAGGAAATGTCCAGCCTGACCTTCGAGGCGCCCGATCTCGTGCGCTTTCCGGCGCTGCGCCTTGCACGGGAGGTCATCGAAGCGGGCGGGGCCGCACCGACCGTGCTCAATGCCGCCAACGAAGTGGCGGTTGCCGAATTCCTCAATCGTCGCCTCGGTTTCGCCGACATTCCGGCGCTCGTGGAGACGACACTGGAAGAGGCGGGCCGCACCGGAATGGTTCGGGAACCGGCAAGCGTCGAGGAAGCCTTGGCGATCGACAAAGCCGCGCGATCGATGGCCAGCACCCTGTTGCCGACCGTCGCAAAGGGCTAAATTCCGCACTAACGGGAAAAGATACCAATGGGTCTTCTGGAGAATTTCAGCTTGTGGGGCGGCGGGTTTACCGGCGCGCTGCTGCCGTTCCTGTTTGTGCTGACGATCGTCGTGTTTTTTCACGAGCTCGGGCATTTTCTGGTCGCGCGCCTCTGTGGTGTCCGCGTCCTGACATTTTCCGTGGGCTTCGGCCCGGAAATCGTCGGCTTCAACGACCGCCATGGCACACGCTGGAAGATTTCGGCGATCCCGCTTGGCGGCTATGTGAAATTCTTCGGCGACGAGGACGCGGCCAGCACGCCGGACCAGTCGTCGCTATCGTCGATGTCGGCGGCCGAGCAAAAGGACAGCTTCCATCACAAGTCGGTCGGACGCAGGGCTGCGATCGTCGCCGCCGGGCCGATCGCCAATTTCATCCTCGCCATTCTGATTTTTGCGGCGATTTTCACATTTTACGGCCGGCCCTCGACATCCGCGCGGGTCGACGCGATCCAGCCGGAGAGTGCCGCCGCCCAGGCCGGATTTGTGGTCGGCGACGTGATCGTGGCGATCAATGGCCGTCCGATCGAAACCTTTGCCGAAATGCAGCGGGTGGTCAGCACCAATGCCGGGCAGCAGCTGACCGTGACCGTCGAACGCGGCGGCGCCACTCAGGACCTCCGCGCGACGCCGTCGCTGCGTGAGGTGAAGGATAATTTCGGCAACGTTCACCGGATTGGTGTTCTCGGCATCACCCGATCCATGGGGGCAAGTGACGCACAGCTGGAGAAGGTTCCGGCGCCCCAGGCCGTGGTGATGGGGGCGCAGGAAACCTGGTTCGTGATCGACCGGACCCTGTCCTACATCGGCGGTATTTTCACAGGCCGGGAATCCGCCGACCAGCTCGGCGGGCCGATCCGCATCGCCCAGGTCTCTGGACAGGTGGCGACCGTCGGTTTCATCGCCATCATGAATCTGGCGGCCGTCCTGTCGGTCTCGATCGGGCTATTGAACCTGTTCCCGGTCCCTCTGCTCGATGGTGGCCACCTTTTGTTCTACGCGATTGAAGCGATCCGCGGCAAACCACTGTCAGAACGGGCTCAGGAGATGGGATTCCGGATCGGTCTGGCCCTCGTCGTCATGTTGATGATTTTTGCAACTTTTAACGACATTATTCACCTTACTGCTTCATAGCATGGCCGCATGGGGGAAAGACGTGTGGCGATGTGGCAACGTGGTGGGGGTTCGGTTAACGAACGTCGACAGTTTCGTTTGCACCTGCGGCTTGAGCCTGTAAAAGCTAATGGTGTTAGACACTTGTTTACGATTCTGACCGCCGAAGGGGCAGGAAAAAAGCGCGTGGCAATGGGAATGGGTGCCCGGGTATTGCGGGGAGCGGGGCTAGCGGTTCTCCTCGTTGGTGGGATGGTGTCAGGCATTGCGACTGTCGCGATGCCGACGGGGTATGCGTATGCCCAATCGGCCAATGTCGCTGTTGAAGGCAATCGGCGCGTTGAGGCGGAAACCATCCGTTCGTATTTCCATGGGACCAGTGCGGCTGCGATCGACGAGGGCCTGAAGGGCCTGTACGCCACCGGCCTGTTCCAGGATGTCAGGATTCGTCAGGCGGGTGGGCGCCTGATCGTGACGGTGATCGAAAACCCCGTCATCAACCGCATCGCCTTTGAAGGAAACGTCAAGGCGAAGGATGAACAGCTTACCGCCGAAATCCAGTCGAAGCCGCGCGGGACGCTGTCGCGTCCGATCGTCCAATCAGACACGCAGCGTATCATCGAGACCTACCGCCGCAACGGACGCTACAATGTCCGGGTGGTGCCGAAGATCATCGAGCTGCCGAACAATCGCGTCGACCTGGTCTTCGAGATCACCGAAGGCAAGAAGACCGGCGTCAAGCAGATCCGCTTCGTCGGCAATCGCTATTACGGCGATTACCGGCTGAAGGACGTCATCAAGACCAGCGAATCCAACCTCCTGAGCTTCCTGAAGACGACCGACGTCTATGATCCGGACCGGATCGAGGCGGATCGCGACCTGCTGCGCCGTTTCTACCTCAAGCATGGTTTTGCTGACGTTCGCATCGTGTCCGCCATCAGCGAATACGACCCGGCGCTCGAAGCCTTTATCGTGACGTTCACGATCGAGGAGGGGGACCAATACACCTTCGGTCAGGTGGACATTCAGTCGAACGTCCGCTCGGTCGACGCTGCGGCTGTCGCCGACAGGCTGAAGGCCCGGTCCGGCGCCACCTATAGTGCCGAAGCCGTCGAAAAGTCGGTTGAAGCGATTTCGGTGGAAGTGGCACGCCGCGGCTATCCGTTTGCCGTCGTTCGGCCCCGCGGTGATCGCGATTTCCAGACACGAAAGATCAACGTCGTCTTCACAGTCGACGAGGGCGCGCGGGCTTACATCGAGCGCATCCAGATCCGCGGCAACACCCGCACGCGCGATTACGTCATTCGCCGCGAATTCGACCTGGCCGAAGGCGACGCCTATAACCGCGCGCTAATCGACCGTGCCGAGCGCCGGCTGAAGAACCTGAACTACTTCAAGAGCGTCAAGATCACCAACGAGCCGGGCACGTCGCCGGACCGCGTTGTGGTCAATGTCGATGTCGAAGAGCAATCCACCGGCGAATTCTCGATTTCCGGCGGCTACTCGACGCAGGATGGCTGGCTCGGTGAAGTCTCGATCGGCGAGCGCAACCTGCTTGGCCGTGGCCAGGCGGCCCGTGCGTCGGTCCAGTACGGCCAGCGCGCCCGCGGCTTCGAGCTTTCCTTCGTCGAGCCTTACTTCCTCGACTACCGGATGGCGCTTGGCCTCGACTTCTTCGCCAAGGAGACGAACGGTCAGCAGTATACTTCGTACGACACGCGGACGATCGGTGGTGCGGCGCGCCTCGGCTTCGAACTGCGTGAAGATCTGACGCTGCAGCTCCGTTATTCGCTCTATCAGCAGGAATTGTCACTTCAGGACGGCTTTTCGACCTGCTTTGCGCAAGTGCCGTATCAGCAGTTTCCGACCAACGGTTGCGCGGCGAACTCGATCGTGCCGTCGCTGCCGGTTCGCCTCAGCCTCGATCAGGGCCCGGTGCTCACGTCGCTGGTCGGCTACAGCCTGATCTACAACACGCTTGACAACAATCGTAACCCGTCGGCGGGCATCCGTGCCGAGCTGAAGCAGGAACTCGCCGGCCTCGGCGGCGACGTCAACTTCATCCGCAGCTCGGGCGATATCCGCTTCTACCATGAGGTGGTGCCGGACTACATCGCGCTGCTGCGCCTGCAGGCTGGTAACATCAGTGGTTGGGGCGGCAAGGATCTGCGCTTCATCGATATGTATCAGGGCGGTCCGAACCTCGTTCGCGGCTTCCGCCAGAACGGCTTTGGCCCACGCGACCAAAGCAATATCAACGGCTTCTTCTACACGACGCAGGATGCGCTCGGCGGCACGAACTATTGGGCCGCCAGCCTCGAGTTGCAGATTCCGCTCTACTTCATCCCGAAGGACGTCGGCATCCGTGCTGCGATCTTCGCCGATGCCGGTTCGGTCTGGAACTACAAGGGACCGACAGCCGTCCCGGGTGAGCAGATGCAGTTTGCCGACAGCAATGCGGTCCGCTCGTCGGTCGGCGCCGGCCTTGTGTGGGATTCGCCGTTCGGTCCGTTGCGGTTCGACTACGCGATCCCGCTCTCGAAGCAGAGCTACGATATCGTTCAGGAATTCCGCTTCGGCGGCGGGACACGGTTCTGATCCGCGCTGTCGATTTCACCAAGTTGATCACCGCGGTGTCGGCGGGATGACCGATCCGGTCTTTTTCAAACGAACCAGCGATCTCTCCGTCGGAGAGATCGCTGCATTGACGGGCGCGACATTGTCGGACCCTGCACGGTCCGACCTGCGTATCAGCAACGTCGCGCCGATCGATCGCGCCGGTCCGCATGACCTGACCTTCCTGGAAAACCTTCGTTATTCCAGCGGATTGGCGTCGACGCGCGCCGGCGCCTGCCTGATCGCCGAACGGTTCGCAAAGGATGCCCCGCCGAACCTTCTCCTTCTGATTTCGCGCGACCCCTATCGCAGCTTTGTTGCCGTCACGCGCAAATTGTTCGCCGACGCCTTGCGCCCATCATCGCTTTTCGAGGCTGACGGCATCACGCATGGCGCCTCGGTCCATCCCAAGGCCCGCATCGAGGATGATGTCACGATCGAGCCGGGGGCCGTCATCGGTCCACGCGCTGAAATCGGTTCGGGCACGCTGATCGGTGCAGGAGCTGTCGTCGGCGCCGAGGTCCGCATCGGCCGCAACTGCAGCATCGGCGCGCAAAGCTCGCTCATGAATACCCTGATCGGCGACCGGGTCATCCTGCATCCGGGCGTGCGGATCGGCCAGGACGGATTCGGCTATGTCATGAGCCCGCGCGGCCACACCAAGGTCCCGCAGATCGGTCGGGTCATCATCCAGGATGATGTCGAGATTGGCGCCAACACGACCATCGACCGCGGTGCAATCCGCGACACGGTGATCGGCGAGGGAACCAAGATCGATAATCTCGTTCAGATCGGACACAATGTGACGATCGGCCGTCACTGCGTGATCGTCGCAAATTGTGCGATTGCCGGCAGCGTGACGCTCGAAGACTTCGTCGCGCTCGGAGGCTGCGCAACCATCAACAATCACGTCACGATCGGCGAGGGGGCACAGGTCGCCGGGATGAGCGGCGTCAACACCGACATTCCTCCGGGCGGCCGTTACGCCGGTTTGCCGGCGAAGCCTGCCAAAATCTGGATGCGCGAAGTGGCGTGGCTTGATCGCGCAGCGAAAAACTACAGCGCGGAAAAGAACAAGGGCGGGGCAGAGGGCTGACGATGAACGATGTGCCGACCAAGCTTGCAACGGCAGATATCGCGAAAATCCTGAAAGCGCTTCCACATCGCTATCCGTTTTTGATGATCGATCGTGTCGTCGACATGCGCTCGGACGAATTTGCGATCGGCATCAAGAACGTGACGGCCAATGAGCCGCAATTCATGGGGCACTTCCCTGAAAATCCGGTCTTCCCCGGCGTGCTGATGATCGAGGGGATGGCGCAGACGGCCGGCGTTCTGTGTATCTGCTCGGGCGCGACAGGTGGTGAAACGAAAAGTGTCTTCTTTCTCACCATCGACAAGGCCAAGTTCCGCAAGCAGGTTCAGCCCGGCGATACGATCGAATATCACGCGACTAAAATCGCGCGGAAAAAGATGATGTGGTGGTATCGCTGCGAAGCCAAGGTCAACGGCGCGCTGGTTGCGGAAGCCGAAGTCGGAGCGATGATTGTCAATGCTTGATATGCCTGAGCCGTCCATCGATCCGACCGCGCGGATTGCGTCAGGTGCGATCGTCGGTAAGGACGTCTCGATCGGCCCTTATTGCGTCGTCGGACCGAACGTCGTCATCGGCGACAATTGCCGGCTGATCAGCCACGTTTCGATCACGGGGCATACGACGGTCGGCGAGCGCACGATCGTGTATCCATTCGCTTCCTTGGGTACGCCGCCGCAGTCGGTGAAATATCGCGGCGGTCCGACACGTTTGACGATCGGCACGGACTGCGAAATCCGCGAGCATGTCACCATCAATACGGGCACCGAGGACGATGGCGGTCTGACGTCCGTCGGCAACAAGTGCATGCTGATGGTCGGCACGCATATCGGCCATGACTGCAAGGTTGGCAACCATGTCACCATGGCCAACAACGCCGTTCTTGGCGGGCATGTCATTGTCGAGGATTACGTCTTCATGGGCGGCCATTCCGCCGCCCACCAGTTTGTGCGGATCGGCGAAAGCGCGATGATCGCCGGAGTCACCGGTCTGGGGGCCGATGTCATTCCGTTCGGCTTCGCGATCGGACAGCGCGGCGAACTCGATGGTCTCAATGTGATCGGCATGCGTCGCCGCGGGTATTCGCGGGCGGATATTCATGGCCTGCGGCAAGC